>CAUVLK010000183.1:0-5811 GCA_963552635.1 uncultured Lautropia sp.
GGATGGCCAGAAAGCAGGCCGTTCCGGGCTGTCGGACAGCTCGCCGCCGGCGGCCTCACTGTAGCCCGGGTTCCATGGGGCGGGGGGCTGGCGGCGGGAGGTGTCAGTCCTCGGTCTCCGATGCTCCGCGCTGGGCGGTGGGCACCGGCAGGCCGAAGTGCTCCCAGGTGGTGGCGGTGACCATCCGGCCGCGCGGGGTGCGCTGCAGCAGGCCCTGCTGGATCAGGTAGGGTTCGATCACGTCCTCGATGGTGTCGCGGACCTCGCCGATGGCGGCAGCGATGTTGTCCAGCCCCACCGGACCGCCGCCGAAGCGCTCGATGATGGCTTCGAGAAGCTTGCGGTCCATGATGTCCAGACCGATCGGGTCCACGTCGAGCATGCCCAGGGCGTCGTCGGCCACGCGGCCGGTGATGCGGCCGTCGGCGCGGATCTCGGCGTAGTCCCGCACCCGGCGCAGCAGGCGGTTGGCAATGCGCGGCGTGCCGCGCGAGCGGCGGGCGATCTCGTTGGCGCCATCTTCGGCGATGTCGGCGCCCAGCAGCCGGGCCGAGCGCAGCACGATGCTCTGCAGCTCGTCGGTCTCGTAGAACTCCAGCCGCGAGACGATGCCGAAGCGATCACGCAGCGGGTTGGTGAGCATGCCCGCCCGGGTGGTGGCGCCCACCAGGGTGAAGGGCGCGATGTCGAGCTTGATGGAGCGCGCCGCTGGCCCTTCACCGATCATGATGTCGATCTGGAAGTCTTCCAGCGCCGGGTAGAGGATCTCTTCCACCACAGGCGAGAGACGGTGGATCTCGTCGATGAAGAGCACGTCGTTGCGGTCAAGCCCGGTGAGCAGGGCCGCCAGGTCACCGGGGCGTTCCAGCACCGGGCCGGAGGTCTGCTTCAGGTTCACGCCCATCTCGGCAGCGATGATGTGCGCCAGGGTGGTCTTGCCCAGGCCCGGGGGGCCGAACAGCAGCACGTGGTCCAGCGCCTCCTGGCGCCGGCGGCTGGCCTCGATGAAGATGTCGAGCTGCTGGCGGATCTTGCGCTGGCCCACGTAGTCGGCCAGCCGGCGCGGGCGCAGCGCCTTTTCCAGCTGCTCTTCCTGCACCGAGACCGGGGCTGCGTCGATCAGGCGGTCGTGTTCGATGGGCATGGTTCGTTCCTCAGCTGGCGCGCACCAGCAGCTTCAGTGCCTGGCGGATGCCGTCGTTGACGTTGAGGCCCTCAGGCAGCTTGGCAATGGCGGCATTGGATTCCTTCTCGGAATAGCCCAGCGCCAGCAGGGCACGCAGGATGTCGTCGCCGTTGGAAAAGAGTGCCGGGTCACTGATCTGGATGCCGCTGGAGGGCAGAGCCAGCTTGCCTTTCAGTTCCAGCAGCAGGCGCTCGGCCGTCTTCTTGCCCACGCCGGGCACCCGGGTGAGCCGCCCGGTTTCCTGCTCGGCCACGGCGCGCGACAGATCGTCCACACTGAGTCCCGACAGCACCGCCAGTGCCATGCGCGGCCCGATGCCCGAGACGCGAATCATCGCGCGGAAGGCGGTGCGCTCGCCCTCGGTGAGAAAGCCGTAGAGCAGCTGGGCGTCTTCGCGCACCACCAGGTGTGTCCAGAGCGTGACGGTCTGGCCGGGCGGTGGCAGTTCATAGAGCGTGCTCATCGGCACGGAGATTTCATAGCCAACCCCATGGGTATCGACGAGGATTTCAGGGGGATTGGCAAGTATCAGGGTGCCGTGGATGCGACCGATCATGGACAAGGGAGCAGGGCGCGTGAAGATACTGGGATTTTACACAGTGTCGAGGCAACGGAAAGCGCGGACCTGCTGCCTGTGGCGAGATTGGCCCGTCATCCGTGGCCATGAGGGTGCAGGCCCCAGATGGATGGTCGATGGGCGGCCCGTGGGTGGAAGGTGTCGCCGATGCGCCAGCGTCAGGACATCAGGTGGGCCGGGTGGCCGACTGAACGTTCAGCCCAGTACCCGCCCCGCACGCAGTCGTCGGCCCAGGCTGCCGATGACGGGGCCGCCGTGGTTGTGGCAGATGGCGCAGGCCAGTGCATCGGCTGCATCGGCGCTGGGCAGGCCGGGCAGCGTCAGCAGCCGCTTGACCATCTCCTGTACCTGCTCCTTGGTGGCGCGGCCATAGCCCACCACGGCCTGCTTGATCTGCAGGGCCGTGTATTCGTGGACCGGCAATCCGGTGCTGACCAGCGCGCCGATAGCGGCGCCGCGCGCCTGTCCTAGCATCAGCGTGGACTTGGGGTTGACGTTGACGAAGACGATTTCGCAGACGGCCACGGTGGGACGGTATTCCTTCACCAGCTCGATGATGCCCTGGTGCAGCCGCCCGAGCCGCTCGGGCAGCTGGCCTTCACCGGAGCGGATGACGCCGCTGGCCACGTAGCGCATGGCGTCACCCCGAGTGTCGATGAGCCCGAAGCCGGTGGTGCGCAGCCCGGGGTCTATGCCAAGGATGCGCATGGGGGCAGGGGCATGGCAGAGGGCGAGCCCTGCCCGGCGGAAATGCCGGGCAGGCGAGGCCGTGCATCCGGCAGGGCCGGACGGGCTGCGACAGCGGCGTGGTGCATCAGTGGCGGAAGTGACGCACGCCCGTGAACACCATGCACACGTCGCGTTCGTTGGCTGCGTCGATCACTTCCTGGTCGCGCATCGAGCCACCGGGCTGGATGACGGCAGTTGCGCCGGCATCGACCACCACGTCCAGACCGTCACGGAACGGGAAGAAGGCGTCCGAGGCCACGACCGAGCCCTGCAGGTCCAGACCGGCATTGGCGGCCTTGATGGACGCGATGCGGGCCGAATCCACCCGGCTCATCTGTCCAGCGCCGATGCCCAGCGTCTGGCCGTTGCTGCAGTAGACGATGGCATTGGACTTGACGTAGTGGGCCACCTGCCAGGCAAACAGCAGGTCGGCCAGCTGCTGCGGCGTGGGCTGACGCTTCGTGACGACCTTCAGGGCGCTGGCCGTCAGGCGATGCTCGTCGGGGCTCTGCACCAGCAGGCCGCCGCCCACGCGCTTCAGGTCCAGCCGGTTGCTGCCCTGGGCCATCGGCACTTCCAGCAGGCGCACGTTGGGCTTGTCCTTCATGACGGCCAGGGCATCCTCGCCGAAGCCGGGAGCCAGCAGCACTTCGACGAACTGCTTGGACACGGCCTGGGCGGTGTCGCCGTCGACCGGGCGGTTGAAGGCGATGATGCCGCCGAAGGCCGAGGTGGGATCGGTCGCGAAGGCGCGCCGGTAGGCCTGCAGCGGGCCGTCACCAATGGCCACGCCGCAGGGGTTGGCGTGCTTGATGATGACGCAGGCAGGCTGCTCGAAGGCCTTCACGCATTCCCAGGCGGCATCGGCATCAGCGATGTTGTTGTAGGACAGCTCCTTGCCCTGCAGTTGCTGGTAGGTGGCCAGCGTGCCCGGTGCGGGCTGCGCCTCACGGTAGAAGGCGGCGAACTGGTGCGGGTTCTCGCCATAGCGCATGGGCTGCACGCGCTCGAACTGCAGCGTGAGCGTGGCGGGCAGCGGCGCCTTGCTGCCGTCTTCGGCAATGGCCGACAGGTGGTTGGCCACAGCGCCATCGTACTGGGCGGTATGGCCGTATGCCTTCACCGCCAGGTTGAAGCGGGTGGGCCCGGAGACGGCCTTCTGCGTCTGCAGCTGCTGCAGCACCGGCTGATAGTCGGCCGGATCGACGATGACGGTGACGCCGGCGTGGTTCTTGGCGGCTGCGCGCAGCATGGCCGGCCCCCCGATGTCGATGTTCTCGATGGCCTCATCGAGCGTCACGCCCGGGCGAGCCACCGTCTGCTGGAACGGATACAGGTTGACGGCCAGCAGATCGATGCGGCCAATGCCGTGCTGCTCAAGGGCCGCCATGTGTGCGGGCAGGTCACGCCGGGCCAGCAGGCCGCCGTGCACCTTCGGGTGCAGGGTCTTCACCCGGCCATCCAGCATCTCCGGAAAGCCGGTGTAGTCGGAAACCTCGATGACGGGCACGCCGGCTTCGGCCAGCATCCGGGCCGTTCCGCCCGTGGACAGGATCTCCACGCCCAGGGCGTGCAGCCCGCGTGCGAACTCCAGAACGCCCGTCTTGTCGAAAACGCTGATCAGGGCCCGGGTGACCGGCGCCGGGGGCAGATCCGCGGGTTTGTTCACCCCGCTGGCATGAACCGTGATCGACATGTCAGTTTCCTCCTTGATTATTGAGCAGACCGTAGGTCGTGAGTTTCTTGCGAAGCGTATTGCGGTTGATGCCGAGCATGGCCGACGCGCGCAGCTGATTGCCGCCGGCGTGGCGCATCACCACTTCCAGCATCGGCTTTTCCACGGCCGACAGCACCATGTCGTAGATCAGGCCAGGCTGGGTGTTGTCCAGGTCCTCGAAGTACTTTTCCAGATTGCTGGTCACGGCTTCCTGAAGAGTCATCGGAGGCTTGGTCATGATGGTTGGATTCCTCCCTGATCGATGCCGGTGTCCAGCAGGGACGCCCGATCGGCGAAGTAGCGTTCCAGCAGGCGGACCTGTCCGTCGGCCTGCTCACAGTCATTGATGGCGTGTCGAAGCGCCTCGGTGGCTTCGTCCGGTTGTCGGTCGCCGCAGAGTGCCTGCAGGTACCAGCCGATGTGCTTGCGGGCGGTGCGCACGCCGGTGAACTCACCGTAGAAGCGGTAGTGGTCGTTCAGGTGCTCTAGCAGCAGGTCGCGCACCTCCCGCCAGGTGGGGGCCGGCAAGCGGGTGCCGTGGGCCAGATAGTGGTCCACCTCGCGGAAGATCCAGGGCCGTCCCTGGGCGGCTCGGCCGATCATCACTGCGTCGGCGCCCGTCTGCGCCAGGACATCCCGCGCCTTCTCGGGGGAATCGATGTCGCCGTTGGCCACGACCGGAATGCCCACGGCGGCCTTCACCTCGGCAATGGTGGTGTAGTCGACCGGGCCGTGGTAGCGGCAGGCGCGGCTGCGGCCATGCACGGTGATCATCACGGCGCCGGCCGCCTCGGCGGCACGCGCCAGCGCCACCGCATTGCGATGGTCGGGGTCGATGCCGGTACGCATCTTGACGGTGACTGGTACCGGCACGGCCTTGACCACGCGCTCGATGATCTCGATGGCCAGCGGTTCGTTGCCCATCAGGGCGGAGCCGGCGTAGACGTTGCAGACCTTCTTGACCGGACATCCCATGTTGATGTCGATGATCTGCGCGCCGCGTTCGACGTTGAAGCGGGCGGCCTCGGCCATCATGGCGGGGTCGGCACCGGCGATCTGCACCGCCTTGGGCTCGATCTCGCCGGCATGGTCGATGCGGCGCGAGGTCTTGACGCTGTTCCAGAGCCGCGGGTTGGAGGCCGCCATTTCGGAGACAGCGTAGCCTGCGCCCAGTCGCTTGCACAGCTGTCGGTAGGGGCGGTCGGTGACGCCGGCCATGGGCGCCACCAGGGCCCGGTGCGGCAGCGCATACGGACCGATTCTCAGCAGCGCAGGCTGGCTGGGGGCGGGTGGGGCGGCGGTGGCGGGCATTGCGGACGGCAGTGCGAAGGGATGACGCGGGAACTGGCAGATGGTGGAGCGATCCACCATTGCGCCGGTGGCGGCGGTGCGGGGGCGCGATGATACCGCAAGCCACGGGCTTGTCCCGGTCGACACGACGACACGCTCTGGAATTCCCGGCGGCCGGGATCGTCATTCTAGCGCGCAGAGCGCAGGGCCGGCCATGTCCGTTCCATCCCGGAAACATGAAGCCAGGGAGCAGGGACTCCCGCCCTCGGGTGGCGGCCTCGTGTCGTCCTGTCGGAGGCGGGGCTGGTCTCC
>CAUVLK010000184.1:0-5791 GCA_963552635.1 uncultured Lautropia sp.
TTCAGGGGACGCATGGTGAACTTCAGGACCGGCCGCTGGGGCAGTCGGAGCATGCGGGTGGCAGCGTTGCCGTTGCACGCAGGGAGGGCACCCTATTCTGCATGGTGTGCGGCCCTGTGCCAACTGGCGGGAGATGGTCGGCATGCGGGCGTGGTGTGCCACGATGGCTTGCATGCGCCTTGGGGCCCGGATGCTGCGATCTGCTGCCGCCCGGTCAGGATGTGAGGGGGCAATGGTCGGATCGCCCCCCTGTTCAGGGGAGGGTGAAGACCGTCAGGTTCCTGTAACTTGCCCGAAGTGCCACGGGGTCCCGGAATTTCATGGCCCTCCGTGGCATGAGGCTGATCCTTTCGATCCGTTCCCCTATATGTTCAAGGAGATATTCCATGACTGATGCCTTGTCCCTGTCACAGCGCTTTCCCTTCGGCACGCGCACTTCCCCTCGCCCTGTCCGCCATCTGCTTGCCATCGCCATCGGCATGGTGGTCGGGACTGCCTTTGCCCAGCAGGATGCGTCGGTTGCTGCGGATGCCGGTGCTGCAGCAGCTGATGGTGGCACTGCGGCTGTCCAGCAACCCATTACCGAGCAGGGCATCAGTGGCGAGCTGATGCACACGCTGTTGGGTCTGTATATGGTGGAAGCCGATCTGAATGGCGTGGTGAGAGAGGTCGCTATCGCCCATCCGGCAACCGGTGACTGGAAACGGGATCCGGACCCGAATCCTGCCTGGCCTACGGTGCGTGTATTCCAGATGTATCAGACGGCCCAAGGTCAGTTTCCTCCGGAATCGGACCGCACGCCGGATGGCCATTTCGTGCTGGCACGCAGCAGCTTCCTCTACACCGTCAATACATCAACCGGAGGCTATGATGGTGATCTGCCGCAAGGTACACCGCCCGAGTGGTTCCTGGACAGCGCTGGAGAGATGCCCGTCGAGGTGAACGACACGGGTATCGTTCTGGGGAGCAGCATGCGGGTCGTTCAGGATACGACCATGGGAGAGCGCGAATATGAACTGAAGGCAGAATCTGCCAGGACCATCGCAAGAACGGATATCGTACCGTTCAAGCAGTTCATTCAGTCTTATAGAGGTGACGGCGCGGGTTATCACTTGAAGGTCGAGAAGGGGCGCGAGCCGAGGCAGGTCAAGCTTTGCTGGAGTGTGTCCGGTCCCTCTCTCGATCGGGATGCCTGCCATGTATGGAGCGTTCCCAACAACTGGACCTTCGGTAAGGCGCTGAACTATGACCGGGCAGAAGTCGCCGATGGACGCTGGTACTTCCCATCCGAACTGAGTGGTGGTGGGTATCAGCGTTGGATCACCGAGTCGCAGCCTTGGCCACGGCTGTAGGTCGCCCATTCATGCAGGGTTGCCGTGCCTGGCACGGCGATCTGTAGTCGGAGGCCATGAAAGTGCTTCTATCGATATCTTGAGCTTTGGCAGATGCGACGCCATCTGTGCCGGATGCGCTGCCGTTGTGGCAGCATGCAGGTTCGGGATCTTCTGAACATGTCCCGCCAGCAGGCGCACCCCGGAACGGGATGTGAGGGCCGGGAGGACTCATGCAGCGGATCCCTTGTCCATTTGCCCAGGGAAGACATCATGGCCATTGCCCATATCCTCAAGCCGGCGCCGGAAGGCGGCGCTGCCCAGCTGTTCCTGCTGCTCTGCGACGCCGGCCAGTCCTGGCAGGAGATGACGCCTCTGGGCGAGGCGCTGGGCAAGGCCTTTGGTTCAGCGGCCATCGTGGCGCTGCAGGGGCCGCATGCAGCGGGTGAAGATCATGGCTGGCTGGAGCCGGTGGGTGAGACGCAGGCCGGGGCGACGGACACGCCTCTGGAAGGCCGTGCGCTGCTGACGGCCTGGGAAGACGAGGCGCTGGCAGGTGCCGTGGAGGCAGCGCTGCCGGGCTGCATCGGCAGCATCCGCAACTGGCAGGCGCAGATGAAGGTGCTGCCCGAGGCCACGGCACTGATCGGTGTGGGCGAAGGGGCCACGATGGCGCTGGCGGCTGCGATGGCGTCGGCTGGTGACGGACATCCGGTCTGTGGTCGCGTGAGTACCGTGGGCGGGCGTTTCGGGCCGGTGCCCGATGCGGTGTCGCCGACGCTGGTGCTGCATCTGGTGCATGGCAAGGCGGACCAGAGCGTGCATTTCCGTCATTCGGTGAAGACGGCCGAGGACCTGGTGAAGCGCGATGCCGACGTGATGGCCGATATCGTGCCGCATGAAGGCCATGCCCTGAGTGACGAGCTGGTAGGCTGGCTGGTGGACCGTCTGCAATCACGGGTGCCGCGCCATCTGTGGCAGGCTGCCATGCGCGTGCAGGGTGCCGAGCCGGGCGGGGATAGCTGCGGCTGAGGTGTTTGCGAAAGGGCCAGTCATTGGTGTGGTGGATGATCTGGCCCCTGGATTGGAGAGAACGTTCCGTTGACGATGCGGCCTGCTCCGGAAATTTCGAGGATGCGTTCTTCTTTTGCGTCCGGCATGGCGGTTGTGGTGTGTCCGGTCGATGCGGCTGGGCCATTTGATGGAAGGCCGTGCATCCGGGACATGTGAACAGTGGCTTTCGCTTTCATGGTGTCATGAATGGCGAAGCTCATGTCAGGGTAGTCGTGCGCTGGGGATGTCTGGATATTGGTGACAATGATCTGGACACCATCCGTCATGTGACGGGGTAACTGAAGCCGGATGCCATGGGGCAACGTCCGGTCCATGCCGGTGGCCGGGTTGTAATGGAGATACTGACCATCGTTGTGCAGCGGTGTGAGCGTTGTATCGGCACTGTCCAGTTTCAGGCAGGGGGAGTCCTGGCAGGAGGTCTGGGCGTTCAGTCCGATGAAGATGCGTGCACCAGGCAGGATGGAAAACAGGCGCACCGGCCGGGCCAGCGCCAGTGACTGCATCTCGGTGCCGCCCTGCTGTCCACGGTGCTCGGATCGCAGCGTGATCCGGTTGATTTCGATGATGGAGGTCTCTTCGATATCCGGGATGGCCGGTAGCGTAGCGGTGCCGATCAGGGAGGCTTCGCCCTGTGTGTTGTCCTTCAGGGTTTGTCGTGACGCCGACAAGGTGATGGGGTGACAGGTGTCGTTGTGGCAGATCTGAAGCTGCTGGAGCAGGGACAGGTCACTGGGTACGCTGCCCACGTCGGCAGCGTAGACGTCCACGATGAATGAGCGATTCAGGTGCTTCTGCGTGGTGCTTTCGGGGCCGCCTGCTTCCATCGGTGGGGAACCGATGACGGTGGGCGGTGTTCCCTTGCCCTGCGGGGACAGGGATTGCTGCATTTCCCGGATGAAGGACCGTTCCCGGTCGGTGGGCCTGGCGCCGTACAGCGATGAGGCCGTGTGCCCTGTGGTTGCTGCTGTCGGGTGGATGGGTTGGGACCCGGGGGTCTCTGCATGCAGGTTGGTCGTGGCCAGCACGGAGCATGCAAGGGCCATGAACGGTTTCAGGGGAAGCATGAGGCAGTTCTCCATGAAGCATGACCGATACCCAGGCTGACAGCCTGCGCCTTCCATGAACAGGATCTTGTCGGGAACCGGAGTCTTGGTGTGCTGAAGCCGGCAGCAAGGAAGGCTGAAAGAGGAGAGGCTGCTGACCAGCGTGCAGGAGGCAGGCGCTGGTCAGCAGCAGGCGGCCCGGGTGGGCCGCAATGGACGCCTTAGCCGTGCTCGCGCACGTCGGTTTCCACTTCGTCGAAGGTCTGGCGGATGGTGGCCGAGGGCGGCGGCGAGATCAGGCTGAAGATGACGACGGCGAGGGCCGAGAGCAGGAAGCCCGGGATGATCTCGTAGATGGTGTCGAACACGGGCATGCCCAGGGCGGCCCAGCTGGTCTTCTTCCAGATGATGACGGTGAGGGCACCGACGATCATGCCGGCCAGTGCGCCGTTGCGGGTCATGCGCGGCCACATCAGCGACAGCAGCACGACGGGGCCGAAGGCGGCACCGAAGCCGGCCCAGGCGTAGCTGACCAGGCCCAGCACTTCGCTGTTGGGGTCGGAGGCCAGCCAGATGGCGACGACCGAGACGAGCAGCACCATGGCGCGGCCGACCCAGACCAGTTCATGGTCGGAGGCACCGCGGCGCAGGAAGGTCTTGTAGAGGTCCTGGGTGAGGGCGCTGGAGCAGACGAGCAGCTGGCAGGACAGGGTGCTCATGACGGCAGCCAGGATGGCAGCCAGCAGCAGGCCGGCGATCCAGGGGTTGAACAGCAGCCGGGAGATCTCGACGAAGACGGTCTCGTTGTTGGCGGCCACGGTGTTGGGGATCTCGGGGTGGCTGCCGAAGTAGGCGATGCCGAAGAAGCCGACGCCGACCGAGCCGAACAGGCACAGGAACATCCAGATCATGCCGATGCGGCGGGCGTTGGGGATGGTGTGGAGCGATTCGGCGGCCATGAAGCGCACGAGGATGTGCGGCTGGCCGAAGTAGCCCAGACCCCAGGCGGCCAGCGAGAGGATGGCCAGGGTGTCGAGGTCGCCCATCAGGCTGGTGGCACCGGGCTTGAGCTGTTCGACGAGCTGGATGCTCTCGGTGACACCGCCCTGGTTGTAGATGACCATCAGCGGGGCGAGGATCAGTGCGCCGATCATCAGTGATGCCTGGATGGTGTCGGTCCAGCTGACGGCCAGGAAGCCGCCGATGAAGACGTAGGCGATGGTGCACAGGGCGCCGACCCAGAGGGCGACGCTGTAGGGCATGCCGAACATGCTCTCGAAGAGGCGGGCCCCGGCCACGACGCCGGAGGCGCAGTACAGCGTGAAGAAGATCAGGATGACGATGGCCGTGAAGATGCGCAGCAGGTTGCTGTGGTCCTCGAAGCGGTTGGTGAAGTAGTCGGGCATGGTGAGGGCGTTGCCGACCTTTTCGGTGTAGACGCGCAGGCGCCCGGCCACCAGGTACCAGTTGAGCCAGGCACCGATGCACAGGCCGATGGCGATCCAGGACTCGGACAGGCCGCTGGCGTAGACGGCGCCAGGCAGGCCCATCAGCAGCCAGCCGCTCATGTCGGAAGCGCCGGCCGACAGGGCGGTGACGAAGCTGCCCAGGCTGCGTCCGCCCAGGATGTAGTCGGACAGGTTGCTGGTGGCCCGGTAGCCCAGCCAGCCGATGAGCAGCATGGCAACCAGGTAGATGGCAAACATGATGGTGGTTGCCGTATCTGCGGGGGTCATGGTCATGGACCGTCTCCTTGATCGAATGGATAGATGCCGGCGGAAAGACCGGGCAGATCCGGAGGGTCGGCCGCTGGATGGGGCCGTAGGGATCTGCCGGATTGTCGTCAGGATGGACAGGGGAGGGCATCCTGCACGAAAGCGCTGGCAAAGGGGCGAATTCTACGCGCAAGGGGCCATGGGACCACCGGATGAATGGTTATTGATTGCAGGGGCATTGACCTTCCCATGATGGGAAGGTTTATGCTTGGTGGCTCCAGCAAGGCCGTGCAACGGCAAGGAAATGGATCATGAATGCACCGAATCCGGCTGTGTCCAGCCCCGGGCTGCAGAAGGCAGCCCAGACTCTCGTGCTGCCCATCGAGGGCATGAGCTGCGCGTCGTGCGTGCGGCGGGTGGAGATGGCGCTGGGCAAGGTGCCCGGGGTGGCGTCGGTGAACGTGAACCTGGCCACCGAGCGGGCCACGGTGACGCTGGCCGAGCCGCTGGAGGCGCAGCAGCTGGTGCAGGCGGTGCAGAAGATGGGCTATGACGTGCCCGAGAGCACCGTGGTGCTGCAGGTGGACGAGATGAGTTGCGCCTCGTGCGTGGGCCGGGTGGAGCGGGC
>CAUVLK010000185.1:0-5788 GCA_963552635.1 uncultured Lautropia sp.
CACCCGAGTTGCCCCGTGTCGTGCCGGAGCCCCGCCCCAGTCACACATCAGGCGCCCAGGAACGTACCCGGGACCCCCCGCACGAGCACCCCGGGGAACACGGTGCCTCAGCCCCGCCGCAGCGCCATCCGCCGCTCGCTCACCCCTTCGGCCAGCGCCTCCAGCACCGTCACGCTGCTGTCCCAGTCCAGACAGCCATCCGTGATGCTGCGGCCATAAGTTGGCGTGCGCCCGGCCACCAGGTCCTCGCGTCCACCTGCGATGTTGCTCTCCACCATCACCCCGAAGATGCGCGACTCGCCATCGGCCAGCTGCCCGGCAATGTCCTGCGCCACCGGCACCTGGTTCTCGGGCTTCTTCTGGCTGTTGCCGTGCGAGCAGTCGATCATCAGCCGGCAGGCCAGTGCCGCATCGCCCGCCTCCACGCAGGCAGCCTTCACGCTGTCACGGTCATAGTTGGGCACCTTGCCGCCGCGCAGGATGATGTGGCAGTCCTCGTTGCCCGCCGTGGACACGATGGCCGTATTGCCGCCCTTCGTCACCGACAGGAAATGGTGCGGCTGCGACGACGCCTTGATCGCGTCCAGCGCAATGCGCACGTTGCCGTCCGTCCCGTTCTTGAAGCCTACCGGGCACGACAGCCCCGAAGCCAGCTCGCGGTGCACCTGCGACTCCGTCGTGCGCGCCCCGATGGCCCCCCACGAGATCAGGTCCGCGATGTACTGCGGCGTGATCATGTCCAGGAACTCGGTCCCCGCCGGCATGCCCATCGCATTGATGTCCAGCAGCAGCCCCCTTGCCAGCCGCAGCCCCTCGTTGATGTCGAAGCTGCCATCCAGCCGCGGATCGTTGATCAGCCCCTTCCAGCCCACCGTCGTGCGCGGCTTCTCGAAATACACCCGCATCACGATCTCCAGCCGGTCACTGAAGCGCTTGCGCTGCTCCATCAGCCGCGTTGCATAGTCACGCGCCGCCGCCGGATCGTGGATCGAGCAGGGCCCGATCACCACCAGCAGCCGGTCGTCGATGCCGTGCAGGATGCGGTGGATCGTCTGGCGTGCCTTCGACACCGTGCCGGCCACCGCCGGACTCACCGGAAACTCCTTGATCAGATGCGCCGGCGTGACCAGCTCGTCCAGGGCCAGAATGCGCAGATCGTCAGTTGTCGTGGCGGTACTCATCAGCATGAACTCCTTGGAAAGGGTGGCCCGTGATCGTCTTCATCCGGAAAGCCTGAAACGGAAGCAGACCATGAAGGGCCGGTACAGATTGGTTTCGGATCACCCCGCACCCGCCGCCCCCTGCAACCGACGAAAAAAAAACCGCCAGTCGCAGAACGCTGGCGGTTTCTTGGGTTGAAGCCCTCTTCGTGTTACCCGAACATGGCCTGACCTGCCATTCCGCCTGCGGAATTGCACCAGAAAAAGCCAAAATAAAATCGGGCGGCGTGGAACACGAAAACGGATCTCGAAAAACGGAACGCGAAGAAAGCTTCAGGAACGGGAGTAAAGGCCACACTGAGCAGACACGCTGCCGACAGGCACGGAACCCCGTTCACAGTGTGGCTTAATGTAGGACAAAACCCCGGCCTGCGTCAAACACGGGTCAACCCTCACCCGTCAGGGCACCGGCCCGGAACCCCTCAGGCCGTTCCTCCCACCGTCAGCCCCTCGATGCGCAGCGTGGGCTGACCCACCCCCACCGGCACGCTCTGGCCGTCCTTGCCGCAGACACCGATGCCCGGATCCAGACTCATGTCATTGCCGATCATCGTCACCCGCGTCAGCGCATCCGGTCCGTTGCCGATGATGGTGGCCCCCTTCACCGGATACTGGATCCTGCCGTTCTCCACCCAGTAGGCTTCCGACGCCGAGAACACGAACTTGCCATTGGTGATGTCCACCTGCCCGCCCCCGAAGTTCACGGCATACAGCCCGCGCTCCAGCGACGCCAGGATCTCGTCCGGCTCGTGCTTGCCGCCCAGCATGAAGGTATTGGTCATGCGCGGCATGGGCAGATGCGCAAAGGACTCGCGCCGGCCGTTGCCCGTCACCGGCACCTTCATCAGCCGTGCATTCAGCGAATCCTGCAGATATCCCTTCAGCACCCCGTCCTCGATCAGCACATTGCGCTGCGTGGGATTGCCCTCGTCATCAATGTTGAGCGAACCGCGCCGGTCAGGCAGCGTGCCGTCATCCAGCACCGTCACCCCCTTGGCCGCCACCCGCTCACCAATGCGCCCGGAAAACACCGACGACTTCTTGCGGTTGAAGTCACCCTCCAGCCCGTGGCCCACCGCCTCATGCAGCAGCACCCCGGGCCAGCCCGGCCCCAGCACCACGCTCAGCACGCCGCCCGGCGCCGGCCGTGCTTCCAGATTCACCAGCGCCTGCCGCACCGCCTCGTCCACATAGGCAAACACCCGTTCGTCCGAGAAATAATCCAGATCGAAACGGCCTCCGCCGCCTGCATGGCCCTGCTCGCGCCGGCCGTTCTGCTCGACGATCACCTGCACCGACACCCGCACCAGCGGCCGCACATCCGCCGCCAGCACCCCGTCCGAACGCATCACCATCACCACGTCGTGCTCGGCAGCCAGACCTGCCATCACCTGCGTCACCCGCGGATCCTTGCGACGCGCATAGGCCTCGATCCGCTGCAGCAGCCCCACCTTGCCGGCCGCCTCCATCGAAGCAATCGGATCATCCATCCCGTACAGCAAGCGCAGTGCCTTCCTGCGCCCACGCCGCCGCGCCGGTGCAGCCTGCGCATCACCCACCCGCGTGCGGCCCGAACGGCCACTGCGTGCAATCGTGCGCGTTGCATCCGCCGCCGACATCAGCGCCTGTGCATTGATCTCGTCCGAATACGCAAAGGCCGAACGATCACCCGAGACCGCACGGACCCCCACCCCCTGCTCGATCGCAAAGCTGCCCGACTTGACGATGCCCTCGTCCAGACTCCAGCCCTCGCTGCGGGTGTACTGGAAATACAGGTCCGCGTAATCCACCTTGTGCTCGAAGATCCGCCCGATGGCCCCGTTCAGGTCCTTCACATCCAGACCATGCGGCTCCAGCAGGACACCCCGCGCCACCGCCAGCGGATCGCCCGCCGCGTCATTCCGATTCATTGCCGTATTCGTTTCCATCAAGGTCATTCAAACATGTCTCTAGGCTTCTGCCCCTGCCCAACCACGGCCAGGACCCTGCAAGTTCGATCATCATCATTGACTTCGTAAAGCACATATCGCCCCAGCTTGATGATCCGGCGAACACCATGCCCGTACTCAGGGACCTCTTGATACAGGCGAGGATATTTTTCCAGGAGGAGCGTTGATTGAAATATCCTGTCGCATATCCACTGAGCCTCCTGCAAGGAAACCTCATCAAGCAGGTACACAAGAAAACGCTCCAGGTCATCAAGAGCCGCCCTGCTCCACTTGACCTCATAGGTTGCCATTGTGCAGCCGTTCCATGCGGAGCCTGAATTCCATCATTGCCTCCTCAACCGGAACATCCGGACGGGTATCCTCCCGTGCCGCAGCAACCTTCGCACGTACCCAGTCGATGTGCTTTGCCTCTGCCAACTGCTCATCAGCCAATTTCTGCAGGAGCTGCATATGCTCCGGACAGCCATCCTCCGGACTGATCCGAGGAAGCTTTTCGGCCAGATCCCTAAGAAAATTGGCATTCTGGTAGTGTAGATCCGGTGTCGTGCTCATGATTCCGCCCTCTCAAAGCACCCGATGCCGCAGCGCCGGCAGGCTCTCGCGCACCGAGGCCAGCCGTTCCGTGTCCATCTCCGCCATCACCACGCCTTCCCCTTCGGGCAGCACCGCACACACCTCGCCCCACGGGTCCACCAGCATGGAATGCCCCCACGTGCGCCGACCCGACGGATGCGTGCCGCCCTGGCCCGAGGCCAGCACATAGCACTGCCCCTCCACCGCGCGGGCGCGCAGCAGCAGTTCCCAGTGCGCCTGCCCCGTCGTGTAGGTGAAGGCCGCCGGCATCACCATCAGGTCCAGCGGCGCCATCTGCCGGTACAGCTCCGGAAAGCGCAGGTCATAGCAGACCGACAGGCCGACCCGCAGCAAGGCCCCGTCCACCGGCACGTCTGCCACCACCGGCGTGCGCCCCGAATGAATGGCCACGGACTCGTCATACGACTCGTCGCCACGCTGGAAACCGAACAGGTGGATCTTGTCATAGCGCGCCAGCCGTCGCCCGTCCGGGCCGTACACCAGCAGGCTGTTGCACACCTTGTTGATCTTCGGCGAGCGCATGGGCACCGTCCCGCCCAGCACCGTCATCCCGTACCGGCGGGCCGCATCCGACAGGAAGCACTGCAAGGGTACCTCCGCCTCGGCCTGCATCGGCCACTCGCCCGCGTCCGGCTCCATGATGCCCAGCTTGTCGCGGTCATTGCCGCTCATCAGGCAGAAATACTCCGGCAGCAGCGCCAGCCTTGCGCCCTGCTTCGCCGCCTGCGCCAGCAGGCCATCGGCCACCGCCAGGTTCCGGTCCACCTCCGGCCCGGACACCATCTGCACCGCCGCCAGCTTGATCTTCATAACCATTCCTCGTTGGGTCGGCCTGCATCCTAACGCAAGCGCACTAAAGCGGCAGCCCCAGATGCACCTTGATCACATCTTCCACCGCTCTCATGTCCTCGTTCGACAGCCGGCACAGCATGCTTTTCAGCCGGCGCTTGTCAGCCGTCATGATCTGGTCAGCCATGACCTTGCTGCTCTGGCCGCCTGCGGACACGACCGCCTCGCAGGGGTACACCCTGCCCGTATTGCTTGTCATGGGCACCACGACCACGCGCTCGGTATAACGATTGGCCGTGTCATTGCTGACGATGACCGCTGGCCGCGTCTTGCGTATCTCGCTGCCCACCGAAGGGTCGAACTCCACCCACCAGACCTCACCGCGCAGCATCTGCCACATCTCCGGCCAGCGCGTTGCACCATTCAAGCGCCTCTGCCTCCCGCTCCCGGTCGGCCGCCATGGCCTTGTAGCCTTCATCCAGCGATGCGCCCCCCAGTACGTGAGGGCGCAGCAGATCCTCGATGAACTGGCTCATCCGGCGTTTACCCACCGTCCGGTACAGCCCCTCGTACACCGCCTCATCCAGCGTGATCGTCATTCGCTTATGCATGGACCACCTCTATACGTATACGCATATGCACACTATATCGAATTTCCATCCTGGCGACCAGAACCGCACGACACGCTCAGGCATGCATTCCTGCCCACCCCTCACTCGGCGCCCCCCAGCGACCGCTCGACGCCTGCCCTCTACAACGTGTTGCAGAAACTGCCACGATGACACCCGGACGCCTGACACGGCCTTCCGGCATACCGGAACCCAGAGCCGAAAGCCATGACAGGCACCGGACCGATCGCCAACACCGGCAGACGACCATGCCAGAGACAGAACGCCACGACATGGACACGACGCCATCATCCCTTTCGTGAGACAGACTTACATGGCAACCCAGAACAACATGACCAAACAAGCGTCGCAGCCCCAGGCTGTGGCAGCCCGCGCCGCCAGCGCCCAGCCGCATGACATGGATGCGCTGGACAAGCTGGCTGCCCGCAAGGCTGCTCAGCCCCAGGCCGACAAGGCCGCTGAAGTGGCCAACGCAGACGCCCAGGCCGTTGCCGAGAACGCTGCACCTGCCCAGGTGGCCAGCGCCGAAGGCACCGTGGCCGCCGACGCTGCCGCCGGTGGTGTGGCTGCCGAAGCCGGCGCAGGCACGGCCGCTGCCGGACTCAGT
>CAUVLK010000186.1:0-5750 GCA_963552635.1 uncultured Lautropia sp.
GCATGCCCAAATGCGCTGGGTGACGACGCTGGAAGTGGTGGCGCAGACGGTGAACATGCTGCTGACCGGCGGCACGGCCGCCATCGGCCTGTGGCTCTGGCACCGTGGCCAGGCCAGCCCGGGCGCGGTAGCCGCAGCCACGGCCATGGCGCTGCGCATCAACGGGCTGTCGCAATGGATCATGTGGCAGTCGGCCTCGCTCTTCGAGAACATCGGCACCATCCGCGACGGCATCAACACGCTGACCCGGCCGCACACGGTGCTGGACAAGCCGAACGCCGTGCCGCTGGTGGTGAAGCAGGGCGGCATCCGCTTCGAGCACGTGGACTTCTCATACAGCGAGAACGCCCGGCGCGAGCATCGGCCGGTGCTGCAGGATTTCTGCCTGGACATCCGGCCCGGCGAGAAGATCGGGCTGGTGGGACGCTCGGGCGCGGGCAAGTCCACCATCGTGAACCTGCTGCTGCGCTTCTATGACGTGCAGAAAGGGGCCATCACCATCGACGGCCAGAACATCGCCGACGTGACGCAGAACTCGCTGCGGGCGCAGATCGGCATGGTGACGCAGGACACGTCGCTGCTGCACCGCACGGTGCGCGACAACATCCTGTACGGCCGCCCGGATGCCACCGAGGAAGAGATGATGGACGCCGCCCGGCGCGCGCAGGCCGATGCCTTCATCGCGGCGCTGGAAGATCCGCAGGGGCACACGGGCTTCGACGTGCAGGTGGGTGAGCGCGGCGTGAAGCTCTCGGGCGGGCAGCGCCAGCGCATTGCCATTGCCCGGGTGATGCTGAAGAACGCGCCGATCCTGCTGCTGGACGAGGCCACCAGCGCGCTGGACTCCGAGGTGGAGGTGGCCATTCAGGACAGTCTGAACGAGCTGATGAAGGGCAAGACGGTGATCGCCATCGCGCACCGGCTCTCGACGATTGCGGCCATGGACCGGCTGGTGGTGCTGGACAAGGGGCGCATCGTGGAAGAAGGCACGCACGCCGAACTGCTGGCCCGCGACGGGCTGTATGCACGGCTGTGGGCACACCAGAGTGGCGGCTTCCTGGCCGAGCAGGTGCCCAACGAGTGAGGTGATGAACCGAAAGGCGGAGTGAAGCCGCCGAACGGCGGGTGGTGCCCCTTCCGGAACGGCCCTGAAGGCCAGCGCCCCCGACGTCTCGCTCTACAATACGCGCCCCGTTGCAACCCCCGTATTTCATGAGCGAACATTCCAACCACGCGACCGGCCATGGTCACGCCACGCCGGCGCATTCCGACGCCCAATCCTCTCCGGCCACGCGGGCCATCAACGTGCGGCTGCGGCCGCTGCCCGGGCTGATCTTTGCCAGCCGCTGGCTGCAGCTGCCGCTGTATCTGGGCCTGATCGTGGCCCAGGCGGTGTACGTGCAGCACTTCCTGCTGGAGCTGTGGCACCTGGTGGAGGCTGCCTTCGGCAACCAACACGCGCTGCAGGCGCTGGTCGAAAGCATCGGCTACCGCTCGGACAAGCCGGTGACCTCGCTGGACGAGACGGTGATCATGCTGGTGGTGCTGGCGCTGATCGACGTGGTGATGATCTCGAACCTGCTGATCATGGTGATCGTGGGTGGCTTCGAGACCTTCGTGAGCCGGATGGACCTGCAGGGCCACCGCGACCAGCCGGAATGGCTGAGCCATGTCAATGCCTCGGTGCTGAAGGTGAAGCTGGCGATGTCGATCATCGGCATCAGCTCCATCCACCTGCTGAAGACCTTCATCAACGCCGACAACTACACCGACCGCACGCTGATCGCACAGACCGCCATCCACCTGACCTTCCTGCTGTCGGCCATGGCCATTGCCTATACCGACAAGCTGATGTCGGGCGCGTACAAGCAGGACAAGCACTGACAGGCGCGGCACCGGACGGTGCTGGCCCGACGGCCCGACAGGTCTCCCATGGCCTGTCGGGCCGTTTGCTTTTTCGGGCCGAGGGCCCCGGCGGCGGGGCGCAGCCAGCCCGTTTCCGCCCTGCCCGCTGGCGTTTCCTGGCGGGCCGGCCCTGATTGCGGCATACTGCGGCCGGTTGACCGGCAACGCGCTGCAGACGCAGCCATCCTGCAGATGATCGAGATTATCCTGAACGGCAGTGCCCATCCCGTGGCCCCGGACAGCAGCCTGGCCGATCTGGTTCAGGCGCTGGGCTATGCGGGCAAGCGCATCGCCATCGAGCGCAACGGCGAGATCGTGCCGAAGTCGCAATACGCCCAGACCCGCCTGACCGCAGGCGACCGGCTGGAAATCGTGGTGGCGGTGGGCGGCGGCTGAGACCCGGCATCCGGTCCGTGTTCCGCCTCGCCATGAGGCATGCCCGCTGCAGGCCGTCCGTCCGGCCTTCGTTCATTCTTTCAGCATTCAGGAGGCTGTCATGACTTCCATCGCCGATCCCCTGGTCATCGGTTCCCGCACCTTTTCATCGCGGCTGCTGGTGGGTACCGGCAAGTATGTCGATTTCCAGCAGACGCGCGAGGCCATCGACGCCAGTGGCACCGAGATCGTCACCGTGGCCATCCGGCGCACCAATATCGGCCAGCATGCCGGAGAGCCCAGCCTGCTGGACGCGGTGCCGCCCGATCGCTTCACCATCCTGCCCAACACCGCCGGGTGCTACACGGCCGAGGACGCGGTGCGCACGCTGCGGCTGGCCCGCGAACTGCTGGACGGCCACACGCTGGTGAAGCTGGAGGTGCTGGGCAACGAGCAGAACCTGTTCCCGAACATGCCCGAGACGCTGGCAGCCGCGCGCACGCTGGTCAAGGAAGGCTTCGAGGTGATGGTGTACTGCAGCGACGACCCCATCCAGGCGAAGATGCTGGAAGACATCGGCTGCGTGGCGATCATGCCGCTGGCCTCGCTGATCGGCTCGGGCATGGGCATTCTCAACCCCTGGAACCTGAAGCTGATCCTGGAACAGGCCCGGGTGCCGGTGATCGTCGATGCCGGCGTGGGCACGGCGTCGGACGCCACGGTGGCCATGGAGCTGGGCTGCTCGGCGGTGCTGATGAATACGGCCATTGCCAAGGCGCAGGACCCGATCATGATGGCGCGAGCGATGAAGGCTGGCGTGGAAGCGGGCCGCCTGGCCCGGCTGGCCGGCCGGATGCCGCGCAAGTACTATGCAGCCACGCCGTCTTCGCCCACGGAAGGGCTGCTGCCCAGCGTGGCGCGCTGAGTGCCCACCGCGGGGGTCTGCAGGCCCCCGCCTTCCCGTTACCCTCCCCGCTTTCGCCATTGCCGCGCTTTGCGCACACTGCGCCGACGTCATCGATGAGTTCCCTGCCCACCGATCCCGCCCCTGTTCCTGCCACCGCCACCCCTGACGCCGATGCGCCGCACCGGCGCGGCATCCGCAGCTATGTGCTGCGCCGTTCGCACTTTTCGGCTGCCCAGCGCGATGCGTGGGAGCGGCTGATGCCGGTGTTCGGTCTGCCCTACCGGGAGCAGGCGCTGGACTACCCGCAGGTGTTCGGTCGGCAGGCGCCGGTGGTGCTGGAGATCGGCTTCGGCATGGGCGACACCACGGCCGAGATTGCCGCCAACGCACCGGACATCGATTTCATCGCCATCGACGTGCACACGCCGGGCGTGGGGGCGCTCCTGAAGCTGATCGAGCAGAAGGGGCTGTCCAACCTGCGGGTCATCGAGCATGACGCTCAGGAAGTGCTGCGGCAGATGATTGCCCCCGGGTCGCTGGCGGGCATCCATGTGTTCTTTCCCGATCCGTGGCCCAAGGCACGGCACCACAAGCGCCGGCTGATCCAGACGCCGTTCGTGCGCGAGCTGGTGGCGGCGCTGCAGCCCGGCGGCTACCTGCACCTGGCCACCGACTGGCAGGACTACGCCGACCAGATGGCCGAAGTGCTGGCCAGCATCGACACGCTGGTGGCCGAGCCGCCCCGGCCGCTGCCCAGCCCGTCGCTGCCCTGCCCGCGCCCGTCCACCCGCTTCGAGCGGCGTGGCGAACGGCTGGGGCACGGGATCACCGACCTGATCCGCTACAGGCAGGCGTAGTACGGCCCAGCCTGCCTGGCGGTCGGAACCGGACGCCGCGCATTCGCGCGGCGTTTGGGCATCAGCCCTTGAAGTGGGCTTCCAGATCGTCGCTGCCGCCAATGTGGCGGCCGCCGATGAAGACCTGCGGCACGGTGGTGCGACCGGTGATGGCGCGCACGGCCACAGTGCTGGCGTCACGGCCCAGCACGATCTCCTCATAGGACAGGCCCTTTTCCTTCAGCAGGGCCTTGGCCTTGGCGCAGAACGGGCAGCCCGGCTTGGTGAAGATGGCCACCGACGGCGGCTGCTGATAGTTGGGATCCAGGTACTTCAGCATGGTGTCGGCATCCGACACCTCGAACGGATCGCCCGGCTTGTCCGGCTCGATGAACATCTTCTTGACGGTGCCGTCCTCGACCAGCATGGAATAGCGCCACGAGCGCTTGCCGAAGCCGAGATCGTCCTTGTCCACCAGCATCCCCATGCCGGCGGTGAATTCGCCGTTGCCATCGGGGATGACGCCGATGTTCTCGGCTTCCTGGTCGGCCTTCCAGGCGTTCATCACGAAGGTGTCGTTGACCGAGATGCACAGGATGCTGTCGATGCCCAGCTTCTTGAACACCGGGGCCAGCTCGTTGTAGCGCGGCAGGTGGGAGGACGAGCAGGTGGGCGTGAAGGCGCCCGGCAGCGAGAACACCACCACGCGCTTGCCGGCGAACAGATCGTCGGTTGTCACGTCCACCCAGGCATCGCCCGAACGGGTATGAAAGACGACGGCAGGAACCTTCCTGCCTTCATGATTGGGGAGCTGCATGTAACGGGCCTCCATGGAAAAAGAGGCCCGGATTTTACCAATGCACCCAGAGGCCATGGGCCAGAAGGCCAATGATGAGAATGCAGGCGATGTTGAGCAACAACCCCACGCGCACCATCTCGCCCAGCCGGATCTTGCCGGTGGCGTAGACGATGGCGTTGGGCGGGGTGGCGATGGGCAGCATGAAGGCGCACGACGCCCCGCAGGCGATGATGGAGGCCAGCGCGATGTCGGGCAGCTGCAGCGTGCGTGCCACCGTGATGAAGATGGGCATGAGCAGCGCTGCCGTGGCCGTGTTGGAGGTGAACTCGGTCAGGAACACCACGAAGGCGGTGAGCGACAGCATGATGATGACCGGATGCTGATCGCCCACGGCAGCCACGATGCTGTCGGCCAGGATCTTGCTGGCCCCGGTGTCCTTCATGACGATGGACAGCACCAGGCCGCCGCCGAAGAGCATCAGCACGCCCCATTCGGTGTGCTCCTGGATCTGCTTCCAGCTGGCCGAACCGCCCACGCACATCACCACCACGGCCATCATGGCAATGACCGAATCGATGTTCTTGATGGGCTCGGGCAGCGCCAGCAGCTGCTGCAGCGGTCCGACCACCAGCTTGCCCAGGATGAGCAGCACCGCCGTAGCGGCGAAGACGAGCAGCGTGAACATCCGCCGGCCATCCAGGGGGATATCCTCGATGTCGACGTTGAACGGCACGTTGAAGTCGGGCCGCAGCACCACCCACAACGACAGCACCATGGCCGGCATCATCAGCGCCACCACCGGCATGCCGTACTTCAGCCAGTCGGCAAAGCTGATGTCGATCATCGTGGCCAGCAGTGCGTTGGGCGTGCTGCCCACCAGGGTGCCGATGCCACCGATGCTGGCGCTGAAGGCGATGCCCAGCAGCAC
>CAUVLK010000187.1:0-5719 GCA_963552635.1 uncultured Lautropia sp.
GAAGATGACCCCGAGGCCTGTGCGCCCGGACGACGCTGGCTCGCCTGTGCGGAACCAGCTTTCGTGCGGTCGAAGGTCTGCAGCTCGGCGGTGTCTGTGCTGTCCTGGCTGAGGCGCTCGCCGTCGTCGGATTCGCCCCCACTGCCTCCGCAGGCTGCTAGCACCAGGATCAGGCCGGTTGCCAGCAAGGTGCGCCGCCAGGAGGGCAGGGACCGTCGGGCCGTCCGTGTGGTGGGCGTCGTGGTTCTGGTCAGGGGACGGATCGGGAGGGAGGAGGGCGTGCCGACTTGCAGGAGGTCGCGGTCGATGGATCGCAGAGGTTCTGTGGGCATCGGGCTTGTGTGTTGTGAATTTGATACATTGTTCAGGCTACCGATAGTGTAACTTTTTTGTCACCGTATGTGACAAATGGTCGTATCTGGCCGTTGGCTGGGCGGGTGCAGGGATCGTGAAGCGATCCACCATGGCCTGTCGGGGTGGGCATGCGTGGATATCGGGGGCTGGAGAGAGGTAAGGCGGTAAACTGAAGCAGGGTGTGACATTGAGCACCCTGACAGGCGGCAGGATGTCAATCGGTCGGCCTCGGCTGGCCGCCTGGCGAATGGCGGCGGACGGGCGATGGCGGTAAGCTGATCCTTCCTTTCAACTGACTCCCGTGGGGGATCGTCGGATCATGAATGCACGTTCAGTTTCCCTGTTGGCTCTCTCGGTGTTGCTGGGTGCGTGTGCCGCCCAGCAGCAGGCTGTCGATTCCCAGGCGGGCAAGCCCGTCCGCGTCTGCACCCAGGACGAGGGCTGCAGCGATCAGGCGCGCAGCGAGGCCGGTCGCAAGCCGGTGGCCGAACCGGTGACGGAAGAAGAGGCCCGCATTGCCGTTCTGGAGAAGCAGGCCAGGACCGATCCACGCGCGGCCTTTGATCTGGCGCTGCGCTTCTTCCGGGGTGACGGCGTGCGCCGCGATTCCTACAAGGCGCTGACCTGGATGCGTGATGCCGCCGAACGGGGCAACACGAAGGCGCAGGTGGCGCTGGGCCGCCTGTACCTGAGCGGCTTCGAGGAAATGGGTTCCGATCCGGCTGAAGCCGAATCGTGGCTGCTGGCCGCCGCCGGCAAGGGTGATCCGGAAGCGAAGAAGCTGCTGGAAGAGGCCCAGCAGGCCAAGAAGGATGAAGCGGAATACCGGCGCTGGGTGAACACTCACCGGGCGCTGTGGATGGGTTACTGGTGGAATGCCTACCACTACTACACGTACTGGCAGGCGGGGTACTGGTACTACTACTGATCTCGACCGTGTCGTGAACGACGCTCTGTTTGACTCCTGACGAAAGGATTTTCCCGATGGTTGCGAAGAAACTTCTGCAAGGCGCGCTGGCGCTGACTTCGGTGGCTGTGCTGGCCGGTTGTGCCCAGATGGGGGGTGGCCATATCACCAAGGGCAACAGCCCCAGCGAGGCACGCGGTGGCGCAGCCGGCAGCTCCAGCGTCAACGCCAACTCGTCGCTGGAGCGTTGCGATGCGCCGTTGGGCACCATCGCCATGGACGACGGCCGTGACAAGGACTGGTACGATGCCTTCGGCTCGGCCACCAAGGTCACGACCATCGAGCCGCTGCTGCGGCTGGCCGTGCAGCAGTCCAACTGCTTCGTGATCACCTCCATCGGCAACAGCCGCACCGAGGCGCGCCTGGCGGCGATCACCGACAAGCAGCGCAACTCGGGTGAATTCCGTGCCGGTTCCAAGCAGCACAAGGGCCAGCGCGTGGCGGCCGATTACCTGATGGAGCCGGCCATCATCATCGACAACGATTCCACGGGCAAGGTGGCGGGAGGCCTGGCGGGCTTCCTGGGGGCCGGCCTGGGCGCCCTGGCCGGCTCGCTGGAATCGAAGGTCTCGGTGGTCACGCTGTCGCTGTATGACATCCGCTCCGGTGTGCAGATCAGTGCTTCGGAGGGCAATGCCACGGCGACCAACTATGGTGCAGCCCTGGGCATGCTGGGTGGTGGTGCAGCCGGCGGCCTGGCGGGCTTCTCGCGCACGCCGGAAGGCAAGGCCACGGTGGCTGCCTTCATGGACGCCTACAACAACATGGTCATCTCGCTGCGCAACTACAAGGCGCAGCAGGTCAAGGGTGGCCTGGGCCGCGGTGGCGTGCTGAAGGTGGGTGACTGACCGTCGGATGCCTGATGGCGTGGGCATCGATCCGTTGGACTGACAGACTGTCTGCCGCCACGGATTGACCCTCCCGTTCACGATGAAGGCCCCGTCATGACGGGGCCTTTCTGTTTGCGACATTGAAAAAGGCCGTGTACCGAACCGCCCGAAGGCGGCCAGGTACACGGCCTTTGTGTTGCCAGTGGCAGGAAGCGGGCCCGGGGATGCCGCGGCAGCAGAAAGGTTTCTGCTGCCTGGGTGCCTGACGGGCCCGCTTCCGGGCCGGGCGGGACTTACATGTCCATGCCCATGCCGCCCATGCCACCCATACCGCCCATGCCAGCCATCGGGGAGGCCGGCTTGTCTTCCGGAGCCTCGGAGATCAGGGCGTCGGTGGTCAGCAGCAGGCCAGCGATGGAGGCGGCGTTCTGCAGCGCGGTGCGGGTCACCTTGGTGGGGTCGACCACGCCCATTTCCACCAGGTCGCCGTACTCGCCGTTGGCGGCGTTGTAGCCGAAGTTGCCTTTGCCCTCGGCCACTTTGGCCACGATGACGCTGGCTTCTTCACCGGCGTTGGTGACGATCTGGCGCAGCGGCTCTTCGACGGCGCGCAGAACGATCTTGATGCCGGCTTCCTGGTCGGGGTTGGTGCCCTCGATCTTGGCGGCAGCCTTGGCACGCAGCAGGGCAACGCCACCGCCGGGCACCACGCCTTCCTCGACGGCAGCACGGGTGGCGTGCAGCGCGTCTTCCACGCGGGCTTTCTTCTCTTTCATTTCCACTTCGGTGGCAGCACCGACGCGGATCACGGCCACACCACCGGCCAGCTTGGCGACACGCTCCTGCAGCTTCTCGCGGTCGTAGTCGCTGGTGGCTTCCTCGATCTGGGCACGGATGGCCTTGACGCGGTTCTCGATGGCCTTGGCATCGCCGGAGCCGTCGATGATGGTGGTGTTTTCCTTGGCCACTTCGACGCGGGCAGCGCTGCCCAGCTCTTCGATGGTGGCTTTTTCCAGCGACATGCCGGTCTCTTCCGAGATGACGACGCCGCCGGTCAGGATGGCCATGTCTTCCAGCATGGCCTTGCGACGGTCACCGAAGCCCGGAGCCTTGACGGCGACGGTCTTCAGGATGCCGCGGATGTTGTTGACGACCAGGGTGGCCAGGGCCTCGCCCTCGATGTCTTCGGCCACGATCAGCAGCGGGCGGCTGGCCTTGGCAACCTGCTCCAGCACCGGCAGCAGATCACGGATGTTGCTGATCTTCTTGTCGCACAGCAGGATGAACGGGCTTTCCAGCACGGCAACCTGGCGATCCGGGTTGTTGATGAAGTAGGGCGACAGGTAGCCACGGTCGAACTGCATGCCTTCGACCACGTCCAGCTCGTTGCTCAGCGACTTGCCGTCCTCGACGGTGATGACGCCTTCCTTGCCAACCTTCTCCATGGCGTCGGCGATGATCTGGCCGATCTCTTCGTCGCTGTTGGCCGAGATGGTGCCGACCTGAGCGATTTCCTTGCTGGTGGTGGTGGGCTTGGACTGTTTCTTCAGCTGCTCGATCAGGGCGGCGACGGCCTTGTCGATGCCACGCTTCAGGTCCATCGGGTTCATGCCGGCGGCCACGTACTTCATGCCCTCACGGACGATGGCCTGGGCCAGCACGGTGGCGGTGGTGGTGCCGTCACCGGCGTTGTCGCTGGTGCGCGAGGCCACTTCCTTGACCAGCTGGGCGCCCATGTTGGCCTGCTTGTCCTTCAGCTCGACTTCCTTGGCTACCGAGACACCGTCCTTGGTGACGGTGGGGGCGCCGAAGGAACGCTCCAGCACCACGTTGCGGCCCTTGGGACCGAGGGTGACCTTGACGGCGTTGGCCAGGATGTTGACGCCTTCGACCAGCTTGGCACGGGCTTCGTCGCCGAAATTGACTTGTTTTGCTGCCATGTGTGGAAACTCCTGAGTTCTTTGAATTCTGTCGGGCGGGGGCCAGTCTTACTGGACCACGGCCATGATGTCTTCTTCGCGCATCACCAGCAGCTCCTCGCCGTCGACCTTGACGGTCTGGCCGGAGTACTTGCCGAAGAGCACCTTGTCGCCGACCTTGACGGCCAGCGGACGGACCTTGCCGTCATCACCGATCTTGCCTTCACCGATGGCCAGCACTTCACCCTGGTCGGGCTTCTCGGCGGCATTTTCCGGCAGCACGATGCCGGAAGCGGTCTTGCGCTCGTTGTCGAGGCGCTTGATGATGACGCGGTCGTGCAGAGGACGCAGTTTCATTCAGTTGACTCCTGAACAAGGATGAAATGGGATGGGTGGTTTGTCCCGAAGGGGTGCTGTCCTGGCCATGGGCGGCTGCCGGGTGGATCGGGCCGCTTTCCCGGGCCAGGGGGCACCGGTCGGGACGGGATGTCATCGAAGCTGGGGACGGCCAGCCAGAAGACAAGAGCCGAAAGCAAAATTTTTTTGCTGGTTCTGGCACTCGTGGCAGGAGAGTGCTAACGCGCAATGATAGACAAGGCGACACGGCCGACGCAAGCCGATGGACGGCGGAAAGCGCCATGGGCGGGTGTCGTGTCATCCGGATGAGGCGAGTACCCGGTCGGAATGTTGCGCGGCTGGCCGGCCGTGGCCGTTTCGTCGGGGCGGGCCGCTCGTTCGTCCCGGCACGGCACATCGCGCGGCCTGCACGGCGCACCATGCCCTCTTTGCACATTCCTGTGGCAGGGGCGGGACGGTGATGGGTGAGGGGCGGAGGCCGGGCGGCGGCGGCAAGGAGCATCTGGGACAGGGCGGCAGGGGGCCACGCCTGAAGGGTGGCATGCTGGCGGCCGGCCTGCTGCTGGCCACCGGGGCACTGGCTGCAACGACGGCTTCCTCGATTGCGGGGGCTTCTCGCGCGTCGGGCGGCATCGCCCTGTCGGCCTCGAAGCCCGTGGGGCGTGCGGATGCAGCGGCCCAGGGGGCTTCTGCAAAGGCGGTGGTCGGACAGGGGTCGCAACGGCTCACGGGCGGTGCCATTCCACTGACGGCCCTGAAAGGGGTGGGTGCACCCCGTGAAGGCCTTCAGGTGGCCGCGGCAACACGTTCCGCGACAGGGGCGGCTTCGGCTGGTCGTCTGGCGGGCGCAACGCAGGTGGCATTGCTGGACTGGCCCCGTACCGATACCGGTGGGCGTGCCCCCATTTCGGGCGAGGCGATGACGGCACTGGCCGTGCAGCAGCTGAACCGTGCGGGCATCGCCGAGGCAGACTTCGGGCTGGCGATCGTGCCGCTGAAGGGAGCCGCCCAGTCGCCGGCGCTGCCGGCAGGAGCCTCGCTGGCTCCGGCCGCGCCCATCGAGCATCGGACGACCGGGGAAGCGGATGGCATGTCGGCCGATCGAGGGTCGGATGAGCCGATGCTGCGCGTGATGCACCAGGCCGAGCGGCCGTTCAACCCGGCTTCCACGATGAAGCTGGTGACGACCCACGCGGCGCTGGCGATGCTGGGACCGAACTATCGCTGGACGACGCGCTTTCTGACCACGGGCCCGATTCGGGACGGGGTGCTGCAGGGCGACCTGATCCTGC
>CAUVLK010000188.1:0-5649 GCA_963552635.1 uncultured Lautropia sp.
GCTGTGGCTGTTCGCCGCCTCGGCGGTCCTGGTGGTCGTCGAGTTCACCAAGGGGCTGGCGTGGGCCGCGGCCCTGGCCGTCCCGGTGGCGTGCGTGGCCCTGGCCGCGTCGATCCGCGACAAGCACTCCATGAGCTGGCTGGACAGGAGGAGGGAGTCGAGAATGTTCAAAAGGGCGAGGAGGCGCAGGAACAACCTGTTCCGCACCGGCGTGCTGGGCGTGGCCGCCGGCATGTCGATGACGGCGGCCATGATGGCGCGTCCATGGGTCACGGTGCTGCTGGGCACGCCACCCATTGCCTGGCTGGTGCTGGCCATGCTGTGGTTCGGCACCGGTGACGGTACGCCGGTCTTCACCGTGTTCATTGCCGGTTTTCCCATCGTATTTGCCGGCGGTCTGCAGGGGGCGCGCACGCTGGAAAAGCGCTGGCGCGACCTGGCCGATGCCTACCGTCTGCCCTGGCACATGCGCATCCTGGACCTGTACGTGCCGCACGTGCTCTCGTATCTGTTCCCGGTCTGGATCGTGGCGCTGGGCAGTGCCTGGAAGGTGGTGGTGATGGCGGAACTGCTGTCGGTGAGTGACGGCGTGGGGGCGGCCCTGGCCGTCAGTCGCGCCCAGCTGGACATGTCCGGCACGCTGGCCTGGATCAGCGCCGTGGTGCTGGTGCTGCTGGGGCTGGAATACCTGGTGCTGGAGCCCATCAAGCGCGAGATCGAGGGCTGGCGTGATGCGGGAGGAAGAGCCTCATGAACACGGCATCGTTTCCTGCGGCGGCCGAGGGCAGCGCATCCGGTCCGGCGCTGGTGGTGCGGGATCTGGAGCACGCCTTTGCCACGCGCACCGTGCTGGAAGGCGTGTCGCTGCGGCTGCCGGCTGGCGAGACGCTGGCGCTGGTGGGGCCTTCGGGCTGCGGCAAGAGCACGCTGCTGCATCTGTGTGCCGGGCTGCTGGATGTGCGCTCCGGCGAGATCCACAACGGCTTTGCCCGCACCGCCATGCTGTTCCAGCAGCCCACCCTGCTGCCCTGGAAGACCACGCTGGACAACATCGCGCTGGGGCTGAAGGCGCAGGGCGTGCCCGGGCGCGAGCGCCTGGCGCAGGCCACGCGCATGGGCAACCTGCTGGGGCTGGATGACGTGGCGCTGGCACAGTTTCCGCATCAGCTCTCGGGTGGCATGCAGAGCCGCGCCGCACTGGCGCGGGCGTTGGTGCTCTCGCCCGATCTGCTGCTGCTGGATGAACCGTTCGCGGCGCTGGACATCGGCCTGAAGGCGCAGATGCATCAGTTGCTGATGCAGGAGCAGCGCAGCCGGGGTCTGGCCGTGCTGATGATCACCCACGACGTGACCGAGGCCGTCACGCTGGCCGACCGCGTGCTGGTGATGGCGGCCAATCCCGGCCACTTCGTCTGGCAGATGGCGCTGCCGGTGCCCCCCATGCAGCGCGACTATGCCTGGGTACACAACCATACGGCAGCCCTGCTGGCCCAGCCGGTGGTGCGTGCGGCCTTCGACCTGCCGCCGCTGCGGACGGTGCCGGTGCAGCCTGCCGAAACATCCGGCTCGACGTGCTTGGAGGCCCCCGGCCCGAACGCTGCCGTCGGCACAGCAACCGGCCATGCAGCCACCCAGGCCGATATCGCTGGCGGCGGCCTGCCGGACTATGCCCGGATCGATGCCGGCGCTGCCGTGGCCCCGGCCGCGACCGGGCGTCGCACCGGGTGCTGAGCGCCGGCATTCCCTGTCCCATTTTCAGATCAAGCTGTCATGCCGTCTTCGATGAAACCCGTGCCTGCCGCTTCCCCTGCCCTGACCGCCAAGCCCTGGCAGCTGGCTCACCCGCTGTGGCAATGTGGATTTCGACCCTTCTTCGTGGCCACCGTGCTGTTCTGCGTGGGGCTGCTGGGGCTGTGGCTGCTGTTCCTGGCGGCTGGCTGGCCGCTGCCCGGGGTGCCGGGCGGTGCCGTGGTCTGGCACGTGCACGAGCTGCTGATGGGGGCCACGCTGGCGGCTGTTGCCGGCTTTGCGCTGACGGCGGTACCGGAGTTCACCGAGACGCCGTCCTTCGAGGCGCGGCATGTGCGCTGGCTGCTGGGGCTATGGCTGCTGGGGCGCCTGTCCTTCTGGCTGAGCGGCTGGTGGCCGCAGGGCCTGCTGGCGCTGTCGGGCGTCCTCCACGTCGGCTTCATGGTGATGCTGACCGCGATGGTGGCGCCTCGCCTGTGGCGTGATCCGGGCCATCGCCAGCAGGGCTTCTGGTGGGCATTCCTGGCGCTGGTCGTCACCGTGGCCGGCTTCTACGTGGATGCCGTGCGGGGCGAGTTCCCGATGCGCTGGCTGCATGCCACGCTGGGCGTGCTGATGGCCCTGATCGTGGTGGCGATGAGCCGCATCTCGATGGCGATCGTCAACAGCAGCATCGACGATGATTTCGAGCGCCGTCATCCCGCAGCGGTGTCTGCCCGTGAGCAGGCCTCACACGGCGCGATGCAGGATGGCATGCCTGTTGCGGGCCATGCAGACAATCCCCCGATTGCGCCGACCGCCCTGCCCGTCGAGGAAGACGAGCCCACGGCCTATCTGGCGCGTCCGCCCCGGCGGCACCTGGCCGTGATATGCATCATGCTGTTCACGGCCATGCAGTGGTTCGATCCGGCCAACCGCGTGACCGGCTGGCTGGCGCTGGCCGCATCGGCTGCCATGCTGAACCTGCTCAACGACTGGCATGTCGGCCGACCGCTGTTCGCGCGCTGGCCGATGATGCTGTACATGGTCTACGTGTTCATGGCCGCAGGCTATGGGCTCATCGGCCTGGCGCTGGTGGCCGGAGAAGGCAGTGTCAGCCCGGGCATCCACCTGCTGACGGCGGGCGCGTTGGGTCTGGCCGTCTATACCGTGATCTGCATTGCCGGCTATACGCACAGCGGGCTGGAAAAGAATGGCCGCCCCTGGGTGGTGGTGGGGGCCGGTCTCCTGGTGGCCAGCGCCGTGCTGCGGGCGCTGGCCTACTGGTTCGATCCGCCGGTGCTGCTGCAACTGGCGGGGCTGGCGTGGTGCGCCGCCTTCGCGCTGCAGGGCTGGCAGATGCTGCCCGTCTTCCTGCGCCCCCGGCAGGATGGCCTGTGGGGGTGCCAGGGGGTGCAGGAGTAGAAGCGCTTACAGGCCGTAGACCTTCAGGCGAGCCTCGACGGGCTCGAAGGCCTTCTCGCCGGCCGGGGCAGCAATGCCGCCGAACACCAGCTGGGCGCGCAGCTTCCACGAGGCCGGCACGTTCCAGGTGCGGGCCACGGCTTCGTCGATGACCGGGTTGTAGTGCTGCAGGCTGGCGCCCACGTTGATGCTGGCCAGTGCCGTCCAGATGGCGTACTGGTGCATGGCGTCGGCGTGCTCGGCCCAGATGGGGAAGTTCTCGGCATACAGCGGGAACTTGTCCTGCAGGCCTTTCACCACGGTCTGATCCTCGAAGAACAGCACCGTGCCGGCACCGGCGGCAAAGGAAGCCAGCTTGTCCTTGGTGGGCTGGAACTTGTCGGCCGGCACGATGGCGGCCAGCGCCTGTTCGGCCAGTTGCCAGAGTTTTTCATGCTCGGCGCCCAGCAGGACCACCAGACGGGTGGACTGCGAGTTGAACGCAGACGGCGTGTGCTTGACGGCGTGCTCGATGATCTTCACCACATCGGCGGCCGGCACCGGCAGCTGCTTGTTCAGCGCGTAGATGGAACGACGTTTCTCGGCGGCCTGGTGGATGTGCGTAATGGACATGTTTGACTCCTGATGGAATGGAGGCGAATGAATGAGGTCCCGAGGAACCGGAAAGGCTGCATCCGGGAGATCGTGGGGTACCCGAAAAGAGTACCCGGGAGAGGCGGACCGATGGGGCCTGGACTGGCGCGTCGATCCGTCCGTGAGGATTGAGGCGGGTTCTTACTTGCCGCGCAGGTGATCCAGCGACAGGGTACCGCCGCCGGCAGCCGACAGGTAGAGGAAGACGAAACAGAACAACACCGCCGATTCACCGCTGTTGGCCAGGGGCATCAGCACGTTGCCCTGGGCGGCGTGTGCCATGAAGTAGGCCACGGCCATCTGGCCGGAAAGCAGGAAGGCGACCGGCCGGGTGAAGAGGCCCAGCAGCAGCAGGGTGCCACCCACCAGTTCCAGGGCGGCGGCTGCGATCATCAACGGGTTGCCGGAGATGTCGCCCATCGAGGCAGGATAGCCGAAGACCTTGGCGGTGCCGTGCCAGATGAAGAGATAGGCGGAGACGATGCGCAGGACCGACAGCAACGGTGCCTGCAGACGAGACAGAGCGTTCATGATGGGGCGATGTATCTATCAGGAAGGAATCGGAACCAGGGTGCCCGGACGGGATGAACGGGTCATCGCCTTTCGGCCACCTGCTGGAACGCATTGTATGTCCACCCGGATCGGAACGGTTCACCTGTAATGAAACTGATTGTTCCGAAAATAAAGATGACGAGCGGTTCGTAACGCGTCCTCAGCGGCTCCAGAACCAGCGGTTCCACATCAAGGTTGTGTCGTCATGGCCTTCAGATCAGGGCCTTCGGATCAGCGCTTCAGGGTCAGAGCTTCAGGATCAGAGCTTCAGGAAGCGCCCGCTGATGGCCACGAAAAGCATCAGCGCGGCCACCAGCAGGAAGGCGATGGGAAGGCTGCTGTGGTGTGCGATGAAGCCGATGGCGGCCGGTCCGGCCAGCACGCCGGCATAGCCCAGCGTGGACATGGCCGGCACTGCCACGCTCTGCGGCATGCTGGTCTGGCGCCCCACCGCCGTGAACAGCACCGGCACGATGTTGGAGCAGCCCAGTCCCACCATGGCGTAGCCCAGCAGCGCCGCCTGCCAGAGGGGGACCAGCGTGGCCAGCAGGATGCCGCCCATGGCCAGCAGGCCGCCCACGATCACGACACTGCGCCGCCCCACCCTCGCCACGATGCGGTCACCCGTCAGGCGGCCAAAGGTCATGGTGAGCGAGAAGGCCGCAAAGCCGTAACCGGCCTGCGCCACCGGCATGCCGTGGTTCTCGGTCAGCAGCACCGCGCTCCAGTCCATCATCGAGCCTTCCACCAGGAAGACCGTCATGCACAACATGCCCAGAAAGAGCACCTCGCCGCGCGGCAGTGCAAACGGCGGGCCCTCGGCCGGGTTCCCGTAAGGCAGGACATGCCGCCGGATGAGCATCAGCAGCAGCACGCCAGCCAGGGCGATGCTGGACACCGTGCCGAACGGGCTCACGCCCAGGTCCATGATGGTGCTGGTGGTGGCAGCTCCCAGCAGGCCGCCCAGGCTGTAGAAGCCATGAAAGCCCGACATCAGCGGCCGCTTGTTGTCGCGCTCGACGATGACGGCCTGGATGTTCATCACGCAGTCGAAGGTGCCGATCATGGCGCCAAAGAAGAACAGCGAGGCGGCCAGCGTGATGACGTTGTGGACCGAGGCCAGCAGCGGCAGGCAGGCGCACAGGGCCACGCCGCAGACCATCAGCACCTTGCGGCAGCCATGGCGGGTGCTGACCACACCGGAAACCGGCATGGCCAGCAGGGAGCCGATGCCCAGACACAGCAGGACCAGGCCCAGCTCCCCTTCATTGACGCCTGTGGCGGCCTTGGCCACCGGTACGAGCGATGCCC
>CAUVLK010000189.1:0-5630 GCA_963552635.1 uncultured Lautropia sp.
GGAAGTTCTTCATGGGGGGAGAGGTTGTGTGGCTGAGAATGATCAAGGATATATCAAGCGGGGGCAGGGGGATAACCCTGAAGGGGGGCGCCCTGTCTGCGTGTCGGGGCGTTTTACTGGGGGGGCGCCTGGGGGGTCGGCTTCGGTGGGGGAGGCCGGCGCACGGGTACCTCCTGTGGCTTTACGGGCGCTGGGTGATGTTGCGCCTTGCGGCGTGGGGTGCTGGCGCCCGAAGGCGCCTCAGGGGGTACCCGTACGCCGGCTTTTCATGGTGGGGGTGGGGGGCTCCTAGGGGAGTGGGATTGATGGTGCCCATGGGGACTTTCGGGGGCTTGACTTCGGTGGGGGAGGCCGTTGCACGGGTACCCCCTGTGGCTTTACGGGCGCTGGGGTGATGTTGTGCCTTGCCGCGTGGGGTGCTGGCGCCCGAAGGCGCCTCAGGGGGCACCCGCACGTCGGCCTTTCATGGTGGGGGCTGCGCACGGGCCTTGGAGAGTGTGGAGCTACGTCGTGTCCTTGGAGATACGCTGGAAGGCAGAACGGCCGACCATGTGGAAGGAGGGGTGACGCGGGGGCTGTCCCTGGGGCGCCTTCGGGCGCCAGCATTGTCGGGGCGTGAACTGCCCATGCCGGTTTGCGCCCGTAAAGCCACAGGGACAGCCCCCGCGGCGCCCCAAGCAACGAAGGCACTGAAGCCACTGGAACTGCGCTGCCCGGTTCAGCGAAGGCACTGAAGCAACGGTGATTCTCTTCAGCGCAGCAGCGTCAGTCCATCGAGTCGTTGTTGCCCTGGGTGATGTGCCGTCGGATGAAATGGCGGATCCTGTCCCAGCGGGTCTCGGGTTTCTTCGGAGACTGGGCTTCCGGCTGGGTGGCGGTCTGCTGGGCAGCTTCTTCCTGCTGGCGGACCTCGGCTTCGGCGGCTTCGCTGGCGACGTTCTGGGCCACGGCCACGGCTTCGGCGGCAGCGGCGGCAGCTTCCTCGGCCGAGAGGGTGTCGGTGGTGCTGCCGTCATCCGGGGGCGGGGACTCGCTCAGGGGGCTGTCGGCGCGGGGGTCCATTTCCATGCCCACGGGCGAGACCTGATCGGAGGCGACGTGGAAGGGGCTGCGCTCTTCCATGGGCACGGGGTCGTCGTGGCGGACGCGCCACCAGACGAAGATCACGAGCAGGACGGTGAAGACGCCCATGCTCTGCGGGAAGCCCCGGGTGCCCAGGTACTGCATGGCCAGGCCGCTGAGCAGGGGGCCGATGGCAGCGCCGACGCCGTGCAGCAGCAGGAGGCCCCGGGTGGCTTCCAGCGCCTCGTTGGCGGGGAAGCGGTCATGGGTCTGGGCCACGGCCATGCCGTAGATGGAGAACATGAAGATGCCCAGTACGAAGGAGAGGGCGATGTAGTCGTTGGGCTCGGCCCTGCCTTCCAGCACCGTGTCCACCACGCTGAGGGCGACCAGGGCGAGGGTGGCGCCGGCAGCGACGGCGATGAGCATCTCGCGGCGGTCACGGCAGTGGTCGGACATCCAGCCGATGGGCCATTGGGTGAGGGCGCCCCCCAGGATGGCGACGGCGGTGAAGTTGGCGATGTCGATGTCGGAGAAGTTCAGCGCCCGGCCGTAGATGGCGGTGAGGGCCCAGAAGGCGCCCAGCACGAGGCCGGAGCACAGGGCGCCGGCCACGCCGGAGGGAGTGCGCCGCGCCAGGGTGCCCAGCGAGAGGCTGGGGGTGGCGATGGGCAGCGGCTGCGGCACGGGGGTGAGGGCGATGGGCAGCAGTCCCATGCAGAACAGGATGGCCGCGATGATGAACGACTCGATGGCCGTGGCGCCGTAGAAGGTGACGAAGTACTGGCCGATGGCGACGGTGGCCAGGTTGACGACCATGTAGACGGCGAAGATGCTGGCCTGGCTGCCGGGGGTGGCCTGGCTGCGTTCGTTGAGCCAGCTCTCGATGACCATGTAGATGCCCATCAGCGCCAGGCCGTTGAAGACGCGCAGCACCAACCAGACCCAGGGGTCGACGACCATGCCGAAGGCCAGCGTGAGGGCGGCGGACAGGGCGGCGAAGCTGGCGAAGCAGCGCACGTGGCCCACCCGACGGATCAGGATCGGGCAGATCCAGCCGCCGGCGATGTAGCCGACGTAGTAGCCTGACATGATCAGGCCGATCATGAGGTTGCTGAAGCCTTCGTAGACGCCACGCAGGCCGATCACCATCCCCAGCAGGCCCGAACCGACCAGTAGAAGGCCCATGCCGATCAGCAGGGATGAAATGGACCAGATCGAGCGCAGCATGGGTCGGTCAGTAGGGAGGAGCTTCCGTTGGCCCGGCTGTGTGCCGGGCGTCGGAATTGTTTCAGAAGTCTTTTATGGTAAGGGAGACCGCCGGTTTTGTGGGCCGACGGTCGTTTCCGTCACTTCTGGACCTTTTCCGTGCTCTTTGCCCGGGCGGCCGAGAAGCTGCCGGCACCCACGGTCAGGGCCTTCTTCGGATCGATCCACTTGCGGAAGGCGGCATTGACCTGCTCCAGCGTGAGCGCGCGGATCTGTTCGTCGCGGCGGGTCCAGCGGCCCATGTCGGTGTTCCAGAACAGGTTGCTGGACAGCAGGCTGGTCACGTTGGCCTCGCTGGCCAGGTACTGGCGACGCTGGTCCATCAGGGCGTTGCGGGCCTCGTCCAGTTCAGCCTGGGTGAAGCCGTCGGCGTGCACGCGCTCGATCTCTTCCTGTAGTGCCTTCTGCAGCCGGTCGATGTTGGCCGGCGCCAGGATGGCGCGGATGTCGATCATGGCGTTGTCCACATCACGGCTGGCCGACAGCGAGGCGTAGGCGCCGTAGCTGATGCTCTCCTTCTCGCGCAGCCGGTGGAAGAGACGTGCATCGGCCGAGCCACCCAGCAGGCGCACGGCCATGGACAGTGCCGTGTAGTCGGGGTGCTCTTCCGAGATGGGGATGTTGCGGGCCTGCAGCAGCACGGCGTTGGCCTTGTCGGGCACTTCCACCATTTCGGTGGCGGCGGGCAGGCCGTGGTAGTCCATGCGGATCCGCGCATAGGCCTGCGGGCTCTTCCAGTCGCTCAGCAACTTCTGCAGCTCGGCCTTCAGGGCCTCGGGGTCGACGTTGCCCACGACCGAGAACTGGCCGTGGGAGGCGCCGGCGAAGTCCTGCCAGAACTTCATCAGCCGTTCGGGGGTCTGGGCCTTCAGGTCGGTGACGACCTCGTCCATCGTGCGGTAGTGGCGGGGGTCATCAGTCGGGTAGGCATGACCGCGAACGGCCATGGCTTCGGCGGCCAGTGCTTCCGGCTGATGGCGCTGGGCTTCGATGCCGGTGAGCACCTGGTCGCGCCGCTCTTGGAACACGTCCTTGGGAAACACGGGCTCGCGCAGCGCGCTCGCGGCCAGGGTCAGTGCTTCCGACAGGTTCCTGGCCGGGACGCTCAGCGACACCTTGGCGCCGCTGGCGTTGGCGTCGATGCTCAGGCGGGCATCCAGTGCGCGCAGGCGGTCCTCGAAGGCCTGGCGCGGCAGCTGTTTCGTGCCGGAGAGCATCATGGTGTCCAGCAGGTCGGCTTCACGCCAGCGGCCCGAGAGGTTCTGCAGGTTGCCCCATTGCAGGTTCAGCGACAGGTTCACGCGATCGCCCTTCACCTTGCGCGGCAGGATGGCATAGCGGATGCCATTGGACAGCTGGCCGACCTGGGTGCGTTCGGTGATGCTGGCGGGGGTGAGCGCGACGTCGGCCGTGAAGGCCTCGGCCTGCTGCCATTTGTGGTCCTTCAGCAGGGCGGCGATGTCGGGGCGCGACGGGTTGGGGGCACGGACCGGTTGGGCCGTGGGCAGGTACCAGGCCAGCGTGCGGTTGTCGCGCACCAGCCAGCGGCGGCCGGCGGCACGGATCTCGTCCAGCGTCATGGCCTGGGCCCAGTCGGCCTGGGCGAAGGGCAGACGCCAGTCTCCCTGGGCCACGGCTTCGGTCAGCGCCATGGCCAGGGCCTCGGGGTCTTCGGCCAGGCGCTGCATGCTGTTCTTCACGTCCTGCTTGGTGCGGTCCAGGGCTTCCTGCGACAGCGGCAGTTCGCCTTCGACCACCTTGCGCAGGGTGTCCCAGACGATCTGCCGCTTGTCTTCCGAGGCCAGCGTGGCGCTGAACAGCAGCATGCCCGGGTCGTACAGGTCGGACGAGGAGGCGCCCACGTTCACAGCGTAGCCGGGCTTGACCAGCTGCTGGTAGAGTGGGCCATCGGGTTCGCGCGTGAGCATCTCGGCCAGCAGGGACAGGGCCACGGTGTTGCGCGCTGCACCGGCCGGCGTGTGATAGCCGGCAAGCAGCAGCGGCACACCGCCCGTGCGGCGCACCACCACTTCGCGCTCGCCCTGCTGGGCGGGGTCCAGGGTGTAGGGCTGGACGATGGGCGTCTTCGGGCGCGGGATGCTGCCGAACGCCTTCTGCACGGCGGCCAGTGTGCCGTTGACGTCGAACTGGCCGGTGATGATCAGCACCGCGTTGTCGGGGCGGTAGTAGCGCGCGTAGAAGTTCTGCAGGTTGTCAGGTGCGACGGCGTCAAGGTCGGAGAGCGCACCGATGACGGAACGGCTGTAGGGATGGAAGCCGTAGGCGGTGGCCATGAGCTGGTGGTAGAGCACCGTGCCGGGCCGGTTCTCGTTGGATTCCATCTCGTTGATGACGACCGGGCGCTCGCTCTTGAGCTTGCCGGCATCGATGCGGATGTTCTGCATCGTGTCGGCCAGCCAGGACAGCATCCAGTCGCGCGTGGCGTCGCTGGCGTTGAACTGGCCGAAGTAGTTGGTGCGGTCATACCAGGTGGTGCCGTTCCAGTCGATGCCGCGCCGGGTCAGCTCCTTCTTGGGATCGGGAATCTTCTCGGTGCCCTTGAAGAGCATGTGTTCCAGCAGGTGCGCCATGCCGGCCTCACCCGGCCCTTCGTGGCGCGATCCTACCTTGTAGACCAGGTTGACGGTCATGGTGGGTTTGGATTCGTCCGGGCCCAGCAGCACGGTCAGGCCGTTGGAGAGCTGGTACTGGGTGACGCCGTTGATGGGCTGGCCCACCTGCACGACGCCGGGGATGTTCGTGGGCGTGGTGGCTTCGACCGTGGCCACGGCGGCGGAGGGGATGGGGGCTTCCTTGGCCTGGACATGGGGGGCGACGAAGGCCGTGGCAACGCCCAGACCCAGCATCAGCAGTGCCAGCCGCACGTCACGCAGCAGGTGGCGCTGTCGACGGCAGGCCGGGCCGCCCTGCGGGCTGCGAAGGCCGGCATGGGTCGGGGCTGCGGCGTGGATGGCCGTGACACGGGGGGCTGTGGGGGCGTGTGGCTGGGGGGCTTGTTCGGGCGAGGCAGGGCGCAGATGCATCAGGAAGGCTCCATGGAAGACGGGCATCCGAATCTTAACGGGCGGTGTCGTGGTGTGTGTCGTGCAGGCCCGGGATGTTGCGGGCAGGCACGACACGCCTTCCAGAGGTAACGCCTGGCCGGACGAGCGGTGGACAGGGCGTTTGGAGGGGTTGTCGGCCGAGGGATGAGGGGCGGATCTGCGGTGTCTTTCAGGCGTGCCGACGGTGACGGTCAGGTGGTCGTCAGGCGCTCAGGTGGTCGGGGCAGGGGGCAG
>CAUVLK010000190.1:0-5626 GCA_963552635.1 uncultured Lautropia sp.
CGGCTGGGCGGCGCCCTGCATATCTACATTCGCACCGACCGGCTGCAGACCGACCTGCCGATCCTGGCGGCCGGGCTGGCGCTGGCCCTGGCGCTGTGCCACCCGCTGGCCCGCTGGCCGGACAGCATGCAGCGTCGGGTGGCGCTGGGTCTCATCCCGCTGACGGTGGCGCTGGCCTGGCTGATTCCGCCCGAGCCGGCGCTGCAGCCGCTGCTGAAGAAAACGATGACCACCTACATGCGGCTGGCCACCCCGGGCTTCCGGGGACTGCTGCGTACCATCGCCTGCTGGTGGCCGCTGGCCGCCCTGTATTTTTTTGCCATAGAAGCCCCCAACTCATCGGCCGGACGGCTCCGGTCAGCGGTCGATGCGGACCCTGCCGGACACTGAACCCGACAATGGTCTTCACGGGGGCGGTCCTGAACCGACTGCTTTCCGACCCTGACTTGCCATGAATCCATCCACTCGCATCCTGTCCATTCCCGGTCCCGTCGGTGCCATCGAGTGCTCGCTCGATTGCCCGGCCGAGCCGCGCATGCTGGCACTGATCGCGCACCCGCACCCGCTGCAGGGGGGCACCATGAACAACAAGGTGGCCCAGACGATTGCACGGGCGCTGTTGCAGCAAGGTGCCATCTGCTGGCGGCCGAACTTCCGGGGCGTGGGCGGCAGTGCGGGGGAATTCGATGCAGGTCAGGGAGAAACCGACGACCTGGAAGCCGTGCTGAAGTTTGCACTGGCGCACGAGAGCGCGGCCAGCCTGCCGCGTCCGGTGCCGCTGGTGCTGGGCGGTTTCTCCTTCGGCACCTTCGTGCAGTCCCGGCTGATGCAGCGGCTGGACGGATACCCGGTCGAGCACCGACCGATGGTGTTCGTCGGGCCTGCCGTCTCGCGCTTCGACGTGGCCGAGGTGCCCGCCGACACGCTGGTCGTGCACGGCGAGGAGGACGACGTGGTGCCGCTGGCGAGCGTGCTCGACTGGGCGCGCCCACAGCAGCTTCCCGTGGTCGTCGTTCCCGGGGTGGGCCACTTCTTCCATGGTCGCCTGCCCCAACTGAAAACGCTGATTCTGCGACACATGGCAGGAACACATGTCTGACACCACGCTGATCGAGCGTCCGGCCACCGCCGGCGCAGCCCCATCCTCCACCGCCGCCAAGGCTACCGGTGCTGCAGCACCAGCTGCGACTACCGCATCCGCCGTGGCCAGCCGCCCGGTCCTGTGCTTTGCGCGCACGGCCACCGGCAGCGCCCAGCTCAAGCAGCCTTCGGTCACGCTGTCGCCGCAGGCCACGCGACTGCTGATGCTCTTCGAGGAGCCGCAGACCATCGACGAGCTGCGCCGCATCATCGACGAGCCCTGGCTGCCCGAGGCCCTGATCGAGCTGGAGCGCCGCAAGCTGGTGCGCCGCGAGAACATGGTGCGTCCGGCACCGGCCCAGCCCGCCGCGTCTGCTGCCGCCAACGAACCCACGCTGACCCTGACCCGGCAGTCCGATGCGGCCCGCGAGGCCGCCGTGCGCCTGGCCCGCCAGCGCGCCCAGGCCCGCATCCTGTTCCTGCAGCAGATCGGCCGCCTCAGCACGCTGATGATCGACCGCATCGAGTCCTGCCAGTCCGAAGCCGAACTGCAGCGCCTGACGCCCGCCTTCGCCGACCTGCTGGCCACCTCCTCTCCGGCCGATCACGTGGCGCGCGCCGCCTGAAACCTGCAGCCTGGCAAGCACACCCGGCGAACCTTCGCCGGGGCGGGCACGTTATCATTGGGGTTTCATCCGCCCGGCCCGAAAGGTGACGATGCCCGCACCCAAGATCGCCAGACTCGACCCGGTCCGCCATACAGACCCCGACAGCTGGGAGCCTCCCCGCTCCTGGACGGCTTCGCGCATCCCGTCGGCGCGGCTGCGGGCCATCCATCTGGCGCTGGGTGACGGACGGGACCAGCCCAATCCGCGCATGGTGTTCTCGCTGACCGAGACCGGCATGGAGACGGTGAACAATCCGCGCCGCATCATGTCCACGCCGGCGCGCCGCCTCCTGGGGCTGCTGGACGGCCGGCGCTCGCTGGGCGAGATGCCCGCCATCGTCCGCCCTTCCGACCTGCCCGAGGCACTGAAGGAACTCATCTCGCGCGACATGATCGCGCTGACCGGCATTGCCCGTCACGATGCCGCCCCCACCGACCCGCAGTCCGAACTGAAGCTGCAGGCCATCAAGCGCGCCCTGTCCGGCGCCTTCGAGGCCGAGCTGGGGCCTGATGCCTCGGTGCTGGAGGCCCGCGTGCAGGACTGCGTGAACCTGCACGTGCTGCGCCATGTGCTGCGTGAACTCATCAACCTGGTGGGGCAGCGCAAGAACCCGGCCGCCGCCCATCGCATCGCCACCCGGGTGCGTCGTCACGGGCCGCTCTGAGGCCCTCTCCCCCCGCTCATCGCGCCGTCCAACTGTGAACATGTGTCCCGCAGTACCGTTCTGGCCACACTTGCGGGCCGATCCGGGGCGCTTTTGTTCATGGGCTGTCCTGCATCGACGGAAGCCACTCGGTCGGGTGGCATAATCCGCGCGGTTCCTTGCAAAAAAAGCCCTGATTCATGGGGGTTTCCGTCGACATGTCCGCGTCTCATTCCGTGTCCGCTTCCCTGCCCCGACTGCTGCGCCAGCGCCTGTCTGCCCTGATGCTGGCCACCTCGCTGGGTCTGGCGGCCCCGGTGGCCATGGCCCAGTCGCTGCCACCGCCCGACATCGGCGGCCGCTCGTGGTTCCTCTTCGATGTGAGCACCAACACGGTGCTCTACAGCCAGGCACCGGACGAGCGGGTGGAACCCGCCTCGCTCACCAAGCTGATGACGGCCTATGTGGTGTTCGAGGCGCTGCGTGACGGCACGCTGAACCTGGACACCCGCCCGCCCGTCTCGCAAGCGGCCTACAAGGCCATCGGTTCACGGATGTTCGTCGACCCGCGCAAGCCCGCCACGGTGGACGAGCTGCTGCACGGGCTGATCATCCAGTCCGGCAATGACGCCGCCATCATCCTGGCCGAGGCCGTCTCGGGCAGCGAGGAGGCGTTTGCCCAGCAGATGAACGCCGAGGCACGCCGCATCGGCATGAAGAACTCGCACTTCGTCAACGCCTCCGGCCTGCCTGCCCCCGAGCACCATTCCACCGCGCGCGACATGGCGCTGCTGGCCACGCGCATCATCAAGGAGTTTCCGGACTACTACCGGATGTACTCCGAGAAGGAATACACCTTCAACGGCGTGCGCCAGCCCAACCGCAACCGGCTGCTGTACATCGACCCCTCCGTGGACGGCATGAAGACCGGCCACACCGACGCGGCCGGCTACTGTCTGGTGGCCTCGGCCCACCGCGAGCAGCGCAACGCCGCCGATCCGAATGGCGGCCCGTTCTCGCGCCGCCTCCTGTCGGTGCTGATGGGTGCGTCGAGCGACGCCACCCGCGCCACCGAATCCCAGAAGCTGCTCAACTACGGCTTCCAGAACTTCGAGGCCCTGCAGCTCTACCGGAAGAACCAGCCCGTGGGTCAGCACCCGCCGGTCTGGAAGGGCCAGCAGGCCACCGTGGCGGCCGGTTTCGCCGACGATGTGCTGATCACCGCCCCCCGCGCGCAGATCGCCAACATCAAGGGCGAGATCGAGCGCACCGAACCGCTGGTGGCGCCCATCCACGCCGGTCAGCGCATCGGCACCCTGCGCATCCGGCTGGGTGACACCGTGATTGCCGAGCGCCCGCTGGTGGCACTGGAAACGGTGGAGAGCGCCGGGTGGTTCAAGAGCACGTGGGATACCATCCGCCTCTGGATCAAATGATGACGACGCAGGCCGGGACGACGACGCGCGCCCGACCTGCCGACCAGCCCGAAGGTCTGGAAGCCCGAGCCATGGCATGAGCCACCGGTGCCGGATCACCGTGTCCGCACCACTGCCCCTGTCTTCCGGACCATGACACCCCCGACGCCCGGGATGCCTTTCGGGCGGGCCTGACCGTTCATGACGCGCGCCCGACGACAGGAGCCCACCTTGGCTGAAGCATCCGATTTCTCGACACAGATCGTCTACCTGAACGGCAGCTACATGCCGCTTTCCGAAGCCCGCATCCCGGTCCTGGACCGGGGTTTCATCTTCGGGGACGGCATCTATGAAGTGGTGCCGGTCTATGAGGGCCGCCCCTTCCGGCTGGCCCACCACCTCAAGCGCCTCAAGCGCAGCCTGGCCAAGATCCGCATCACCAACCCCATGGATGATGCCGGCTGGACGCAGCTGATCGACGAACTGGTGCGACGCCACCCGCAATGGCCCAACCAGGTCGTCTACATGCACATCACCCGGGGCGTGGCCAAGCGTGACCACGCCTTCCCGAAAAACGCCACCCCCACGGTGTTCGCCATGACGAACCCGTTCACGCCGCCCACGCTCGAATCCATCGGCGAAGGCCTGTCGGTCATCAGCGTGCCGGACGAGCGCTGGCTGCACTGCGACATCAAGTCCATCTCGCTGCTGGGCAACATCCTGGCGCGCCAGACGGCCGTGGAAGCCGGCGCCATCGAGGCCGTGCTGTTCCGTGACGGCTACCTCACCGAAGGGGCGTCTTCCAACATCTGGGTGGTGAAGGACGGCAAGCTGCTGGCCCCGCCGCACGACAATCTCATTCTGGAAGGCATCCGCTACGAGCTGATGGAAGAACTGGCCAAACGCAGCGGCATCCCCTTCGAAGCCCGCCGCATCAGCCAGGACGAGGTGCGCAACGCCGACGAGCTGCTGCTGACGGCCGCCACCAAGGAAGTGAAGCCCATCACCCGCCTGGACGGCCAGCCGGTTGGGAAAGGCGTTCCCGGCCCCATCTTCCACAAGCTGTTTGCCGCTTATCAGGAAGCCAAGGCACAGCGCTGAGGCCTGTGCACGCGGGACGTTCCGGCGTCCATCGCCCCGAGGCGTCCCGCGCCGTGCTCACTGGCCCGTTATCGGATCGTGCATGCTCCGGTTAGACCGGGCCTACGGATCGGCTTGACCTGCCGAAACCCTGACCCGTCCCCCACACCCGCCCGAGCGCATGCCGAAGGTGGCAAACTCTCCCTTTCCCCATTCATGGCGACCCCGAGATGACCGATCCCAAGCACCCCGAGCACCCCGAGCACCCCGAGCATCTGACCAACGAAGCCGTCCCGGCCGAGCCGTCTGCCGTCGATCCGCTACAGTTCCCCATGGAGTTTCCGCTGAAGGTCATGGGCAAGAACGAGCCTGGCTTCACGGAGACCATTGCCGACGTCCTGGGCCGGCACATTGCCGACTTCGACCCCAAGACCATGGACGTGCGCCATTCCAAGGGCGGCAACTACCTGTCGCTCACGGCCACCTTCACCGCCCATTCGCGCCAGCAGCTGGACGACCTGTACCGCGAACTGTCGGCCCTGCCGCAGGTCTCGTACCTGATCTGAGCCTCTCATCCGGGCGAGGCCCTCGCCCGGCATCCCGTAGCCTTACCTTCCCATTGCCACCGCCCCGATGACGGACGCCCGCTCCCATGCCCTCCCTCCCATCCGCCTGCGCCTGCTGAGCACCGTGCCCTACACGGACGCCCTGACGCGCATGCGGGAGTGGACGGCGGCACG
>CAUVLK010000191.1:0-5625 GCA_963552635.1 uncultured Lautropia sp.
GCTGCTGGCCGGCCTGGCCTGGCACGCCACGGGCAGCCTCGGGTCGGCCGCCTTCAGCGCCGCCGGCTTCTACCTCATCGGAGGGCTGGGCCTGTGGACGCCGCTCTTGCAGACCCTGGCGCTGCTGGTTGCGGCCTTCCTCTTCATCCTCGTGATCGGCTTCCCGCTGGGCATCCTGATGGCGCGCAGCCGATGGCTGCACCGCTGGCTCTCGCCCGTGCTGGACATCATCCAGACCATGCCCAGCTTCGTCTATCTCATTCCGGTGCTGATGCTGTTCGGCATCGGCCGCATTCCGGCGCTGTTTGCCACCGTGGTCTACGCCACGGCTCCGCTGGTGCGTCTCACCGCCCTGGGCATCCGCGAGGTTGATGCCCGGATGGTCGAGTCGGCCGAATCCTTCGGTTGCACCCGCACCCAGCTCCTGTTCTGGGTGCTGCTGCCGCAGGCACGGCCCGCCATCCTGGCTGGCATCAACCAGGCCGTCATGATGTCGCTGGGCATGGTCGTGGTGGCCTCGATGATCGGTGCGCGCGGCCTGGGCGAGAACGTGCTGCAGGCCATCCAGACGCTGGACATCGGCCGAGGCGTGCAGGCCGGTGCCGCCATCGTCATCCTGGCCATCGTCATTGATCGCATCACCCAGGCCTACGGACGAAGGGGGAACAGATGACCCGCATCGTGTTCGAGGATGTCAGCAAGATCTACGGCGACCACCCCCGTCAGGTGCAGGAGGCCATGGCCCTATTGCGCCAGAACGTGTCCAGTGACGAGATCTTTGCGCGCACCGGCTGTCGTGTCGGGCTGCGTCACATCAGCCTGGAGATTCCCGAGGGCGGCATCTTCTGCGTCATCGGCCTGTCCGGCTCGGGCAAGTCCACGCTGGTGCGCCACATCAACCGGCTCATCGAGCCCACCTGCGGCCGTATCCAGGCCTGCGACATCGATGTCACCGCCCTGGATGCGCGGGGTCTGCGTGAGTTCCGTCGTTCCCGGGTCAGCATGGTGTTCCAGCACTTCGGGCTGCTGCCGCACCTGACGGTGATGCAGAACACCTGCTTCGGTCTGCGTGTGCGGGGCCTGTCGGCCAAGGAGCAGCGCGAGCGTGCCTGCCACTGGCTGCGCGAGATGGAACTGGCCGACATGGCCGACAGCTATCCGGAGCAGCTCTCGGGCGGCATGCGCCAGCGCGTGGGGCTGGCGCGGGCGCTGACGGCCGATACCGACATCATCCTGATGGACGAGGCCTTCTCGGCGCTCGATCCGCTCATCCGCATCCGTCTGCAGGACACCGTGCTGGCCCTGCAGCAGCGGCTGGGCAAGACCATCGTCTTCATCACCCACGACATCGACGAGGCGCTGAAGATGGGCAATCGCCTGGCCATCCTCAACGCCGGCGAGCTGGTTCAGGTCGGCACCCCGCAGGAGCTGCTTGACCATCCGGCCAACGACTACGTGGCCGAGTTCATGCGCACCGCCCGCCAGCCCGGCAACGCCCGCTGAAGGGAACGGCTGACAGGGATCGCAGAGGGGGCACCTGCTGCGACGGGGGTCGGGGCCCGCTGAAGGGTGCCGCTGATGGATCCTCGGCGCCTTCCTCCGCCGGAAGGCCAGGGCGGGAAGCTCAGCCGCCCGACAGTTCCACCGAACGCTGTCCGGCCTTGGCTGCCGCCACATCCACCAGCCGGCGCAGTGCCTGGCCCTGCTCGAACTCCTCGATGGCGGCATGCGTGGTGCCGTTGGGTGACGTGACGGCCTGACGCAGCGCCACGAAATCGGCGTCGTACTGCGTCTGCAGCGTGGCCGCTCCCAGTGCCGTCTGCGCCGCCAGCTGCTTGGCCAGCTCGCGGGGCAGGCCCAGGTTCACGCCGGCGTCGGCCAGCGCCTCGGAAAACAGGTGGTAGTAAGCCGGGCCACTGCCGCTGATGGCGGTGACGGCATGCAGCTGGGCCTCGTCATCCACCCAGAACGAACGGCCCACGGCATCGAAGAGCCGCGAGATCGTCTGGCGCAGAGCCGGCGACACGTCCTCGTCGGCATACAGTCCCACGCAGCCCTGGCGCACCATCACGGCCGTGTTGGGCATGCTGCGCACCACGGGCCGTTCCAGCGGCAGCGAGGCACGCAGTGTCCGAAGCGGCACACCGGCCATCACCGAGATGATCGTGGCGTTCTGCAGCTGGCTGGCCGGCAGCGCACTCAGTGCCTCGCGTGCCATGACCGGTTTCACGGCCATCACCACCAGGTCATAGGGGGTATCCGGCAGATCGGCAGCCTGGCGATACAGGCGGGCCTGCACATCCTGGGCACGGATCGGATCCACCGCATCAATGCCATCCACCAGCCCGGCACCCAGCCAGGCCTCGCCCAGGGCTGCGCCCATGCGACCATATCCCAGAAAGAGAGCGTTCAGACCCATGCTTTACTCCTTGTCGTCGTGCGCAGTCGGGGTCGACCGAGTCGCGCGACAGACCTGGCGCCTGTCGCAGAGGCTACATGTTAATGGTTTTTCCTGAGGACAATCTGCAACACCCCATGCCCTCATGCCCATTCCGCATGTCCATCATCATGCAACCCGCCTGTTCGGCGCCTTCCCGTCCGGCGCGTTTCCCCTGGCAACCCCTCATCCGGAACACCGCAGCATGATCACCGGCAACACACGCCTGCTCGCCCACATCGGCTATCCCACCCGGACTTTCCGGTCCCCGATGATCTACAACCCCTGGTTTGCCCACGTGGGCGAGGACGTGGTGGTCGTGCCCTTCGCCTCGCAGCCCGACAGTTACCCGGCGTTGTTGCGAGCGCTCTTTGACACGGGCAACGTCGTGGGAGCGCTCATCACCATGCCGCACAAGAGCACCACGCCGGCGCTGCTCGACCGTGTCTCGGTCGCTGCACGCATCGCCGGTGCCTGCAACGCCGTGCGACGTGCGCCGAACGGCAGCCTGGAAGGCGACATGTTCGATGGCGAGGGCTTCGTGCTCGGCATGCAGCGCAACGGCGTGAGCGCCCGGGGCTGCTCGGCGCTGGTGGTGGGCAGTGGCGGCGTGGGCTCGGCCATTGCCGCGTCGCTGGCCGCTGCCGGGGTGGCGCGGCTGGCGCTTTTCGATGTTCGTGAGCCCGTCATGCAGGCGCTGGCCGGACGGCTGCGGCAGCACTACCCGACGCTGGAGGTCGTCACCGGCAGTGCTGACCCGGCAGGCTTCGACATCGTGGTCAACGCCACGCCGCTGGGCATGAAGGCCGGTGACCCCCTGCCCATCAATGTCGAGCGCATCCCGCCGCATGCCTATGTGGGGGAAGTGGTGCTCAGTGCCGAGGTCACCCCCTTTCTGGCCGCTGCCCGGGCGCGTGGCTGCCAGGGGCAGGGTGGGCTGGACATGCTCTACGAGCAGATTCCCGCCTACCTGGCGTACTTCGGGCTGCCGGTGGCAACCCCCGAAAAGTTGCGGGCGCTGGCTGATCCGATGGCCTGACGCTTTTTCCGCGCCCTGCTACATCAGGGGGCATGACACTCCCCCCGGAAATGGCAGGGTCGTCGAAGGGTGGGAATGGTCATGCCTCGTACTATCGATCATCTCTCCGTCTCCCGTCACATCGTTACCATGGAAACGCAGGATTCCGTACCGTATTCCACGCCTTCCACCGCGTCCGGTAGCCGCCCGGCGGATGCTGTTCCTCTGACGGCAGGACAAGCCCTGGGTGCACCCACCCTGGATGTGCGCACGCTGCTTGATGGGCGGGGTGTCAGCCGCTACCAGCAGTGGATCATCGCACTGTGCTTTCTCGTCGTGGTCATGGACGGCTTCGATGTCGTCATCATGGGCTTCGTGGGGCCGGCGCTGAAGGCCGCCTGGCACTGGAGCAACGGCGACCTCGCACCGGTGCTCAGTGCCGCGCTGGCCGGCCTCACGCTTGGCGCCATGGTGGCGGGCCCGCTGGGCGATCACTTCGGCAGGCGTCGCGTCCTGTGTGTCGGCGTGATGATGTTCGGCCTCTTCACGCTGCTGGTGGCCACCGCCACCGACCAGTGGCATTTCATTGCCTACCGTTTCATTGCCGGGCTGGCCATGGGCGGCATCATGCCCATGGCGGCCACACTGGCCACCGAATACGCGCCGCGTGCCCGGCGCTCGCTGCTGGTCACCATCGTCTTTGCCGGTTTCACCGTGGGGGCCGCCGGTGGCGGATTCCTGGCAGCCTGGCTGGTGCCGCACTGGGGCTGGCAGAGCGTCTTTGTCTTTGGCGGCGTGGTGCCCATGGTGCTGTCGCTGGTCATGGCGGCGCTGATGCCGGAATCGCTCACCTACCTCGTGCATCGCCAGGGCAGCCAGGCGCGCATCCGCCGGATTGTCGAGCGCTGTGCCCCGGGCAGCACCTCGGAAGACACCGTCTTCGTGCTGCCGGCGCAGTCCCGGGTGGAAAGTCACGAGCGCCCCGTGCAGATCGTGCTCAACCGCCACTACCGTGCCGGCAGCTTCATGCTGTGGAGCATCTATTTCCTGCACCTGTTCCTTGTCTACCTGTTGGGCAGCTGGCTGCCCACCATGCTGAAGGACGCCGGCATGGACCTGCAGCAGGCCGCCATCGTCAGCGCCATGTTCCAGCTGGGCGGGCCGCTGGGCTCCATCCTGCTGGGCTGGCTGATGGACCGCTACGAGGCGCACCACGTGCTGGCCGGCGCCTATCTGCTGGGAGGCGCTGCCCTGGTGCTGCTTGGCGGCGTCGGTGGCCACTATGCACTGATGTGTGCCATTGCCTTCGTCATCGGTGCCGGGCTCAATGGTGGCGGCACCGGCATGAATGCCCTGTCCAGTCACTTCTTCCCGTTGCCGGCGCGTGCCACCGGCAACGGCTGGATGCACGGCCTTGGCCGCATCGGGGCGGTCATCTCGGCCTTTGCCGGCGCCTGGATGCTGAATGCCGGCTGGAGCCTGGCCGCCGTCACCGCCGCCCTGGCCGTGCCGGAGGTGCTCATCGCCGCCCTGCTGGCCATGAAGTACCTGCATTACCGGGGCGAGGGGCGCCCGGCAAAATGAACGTCACCGAGAAGCTTCGCTCATGAGCAAGGCACCCATGTCTGCACGGTTGCCGCAGGCCGGCATCCTGCGGCAGTCTGCCGGGCTGCTCCGGTGAACAGCCATCGCGCGATCAATGGGAGGCCTGAGCCCGCGTCACGATCTCGGCAAAGCGCTTCTTCGCCCGTGCCGGCACCGCATCGGGTACCTGCATCCGGGCCGGATCGGCATCGCCCACCTGGATCAGCATCACCATGCCCATGGCATAGTGCGGCAGGCACTTCACGCCGTACAGCCCGGATTCGGTGAAGGTCACCTCGATCTCCTCGTTGATCTTGCCCTTGAAGGGCTGGGCGCCTGCCGGCAGCATCCCGTCGATGGAGGCGGCATTGTGGCCGCTGGTCGTGGCCAGGAACTTCACCGTGTCGCCGGGCTTCACCTTCAGGAACTCAGGCTCGTACACCATCGGGCCGGTGCTGTTGCGGTTCAGCATCTTCACCTGGAAGGTTTCGGCCTGCGCCGGCAGTGCGGCCAGCAGCAAGGTGGCAGACAGGGCTAGCCCGCCCAGACGGGAAAGAGGGAATGAAGTCGACATCATGATGAATGG
>CAUVLK010000192.1:0-5601 GCA_963552635.1 uncultured Lautropia sp.
GGGCACCCGGGGCGCCCCAGTACAGACTGCCCAGAGCAGCGACCACGATCACCAGCACGATCTGCAGGCTGACGGTTCTCAGCATTCTACCCAGCCTCTTTGAAGGTCGGGAAACGCCTCCTTTGCTTCTCCCCGATATGCCTGCGCATGGACTGGGCCGAACTGCCTTGCCCGATTCGCACCGCGGAGCCGATACGTTGGCATGCGTACACCTGCGAACGAACGATGAAGCTGCATTCCCTAATGCCTATACGAGTATAGGGGGTACTACGATGCCGGTCAAAACGGCAGCGCATTGCGCTGAATGAGGGTTTTCCCGTGGTGTTTCAAGGGCATGATTCATGATTATGAATCATGCCCTTGAAATGACGGGGTCTGGTGGGTGTCGTCAGCAGACGTATCCGGGAAGTGCCACCCGTGACGAGGGTGGCGTCCATAATTACACCGGTTGACAATGTTTGTATGCACTCACTCCTGAGTCACGGTGTCCAAGCGCAGTCGCTCCAGAAGGCCCGAGAACGCGTCGTTGCTGGAGAAGTGGATGACCAGCTTGCCGCGGCCGTTGGCCTTGCTGATGATCTCGACCGTCGTGTTCAGGTGGTCGGCAATGCGCTCGCGCAGACGGGCCACGTCGCGGTCGGTCACCGCGTCGGCCGCCCGCTTCTGGTTGGCCTTGGCCAGGCCCTTGTTCTCCTCCAGCTTCTGGCTCACCAGCCGCTCCGTCTCGCGCACGGAAAGGCGCCGCTGCACCACCAGGTGCGCCATCAGGATCTGCTCGGCCCGGTCCAGCGAGAGCAGGGCGCGGGCGTGGCCCATCTCGATGTCGCCGGCCAGCAGCATGGTCTGCACCGTGTCGGCCAGGTTCAGCAGGCGCAGCAGGTTGGAGGTGGCGCTGCGGGAGCGGCCGATGGCCTGAGCGGCCTGCTCGTGGGTGTAGTCGAACTCGTCGATGAGACGCTGGATGGCGCTGGCCTCCTCCAGAGGGTTCAGGTCCTCGCGCTGGATGTTCTCGATCAGGGCCAGGGCCAGGGCGTTCTCGTCACTGACTTCCTTGATGATGACAGGTACCGTCTCCAGCTGGGCGAGCGCCGCGGCGCGGAAACGCCGTTCGCCGGCGATGATCTCGTAACGCCCGTTGTCAATGGGACGGATCACCAAGGGTTGCAGCAGGCCATGCTCATGGATCGAGTCCGCCAGCTCCTGCAAGGCGGATTCGTCCATGCGGGTGCGGGGCTGGTAGCGCCCGGCCTGCAGCAGGTTCAGGGGGATCTCGCGGATGCCTTCCTCGGCGGGGGCTGCCGGGCTGGCGGAAACCGCAGCCGGTTGTGGGGCAACCGGGGCCGGGGTCTCATCCAGCATCGGGCCATCGCCCCCCAGCAGTGAATCCAGACCGCGACCGAGGCCGCCCTTGGCTTTCTTGCTCATGCCTTGCTTTCCTTGGAATGTTCTCGTGTGTTCTGGCGCCAGACGCTGGGGGCACGGGACGCGCCCCGTCTGGCTTCAAGGTTCTTGTTTGGAATCAGCCGGCGTTGGCCTGGCTCTCTTCGGTGTGACTGTCGGCAGGGGTTTCGCTGGCGTGTCCAGACGCGCTGCCTTCCGGGGTGGATGGGGTCTGTGCCTCGGCCGATTCGGTCCCCTGAGCGGGGGCGTTCGTGGATCCGGCCGGCGCATGAGATGCGTCCCGTGCCTGAGGGGTTGCCTGCTGTCCGGCGCGCGCCTGGGCAGCCGACTTCATCTGGGCCACATAGGCGGGGGTGCGCTCGATCAGTTCGGAGGCAAAGTCCAGATAGCCCAGCGCGCCGCGCGAACCCGGGTCGAAACGCACGCCCGGCAGACCATGGCTGGGGGCTTCGGCCAGACGGATGTTGCGCGGGATGACCGCCTTGAACACCTTCTCCTTGAAGTGCTCTTCCAGCTGGGCCGAGACCTGCTGCGCCAGCGTGATCCGGCTGTCGTACATCACGCGCAGGATGCCCATGATCTTGATCTCCGGATTGAAGTTGGCGTGCACTTTCCGGATGGTTCCCACCAGGTCGCTCAGGCCCTCCAGCGCGTAGTACTCGCACTGCATCGGGATGATCACACCCTGGGCAGCGCAAAGGCCGTTCAGGGTCAGCAGTGACAGCGACGGCGGCGAGTCGATCAGGATGTAATCGTAGTCAGCGCTCACTTGGTCCAGCGCGTCCCGAAGACGACGCTCGCGCCGGTCCAGTTCGACCAATTCCACTTCAGCGCCCGCCAGCTCGCGGTTGGCGGGCAGCAGGTAGTAGCCGCCGGCGTCCGAGCGCTGGCGGGCCTCGGTCACGGTGGCTTCCCCGATCAGCACGTCATAGACGGACAGCGACAGGCGGCGCTTGTCGATGCCGCTACCCATGGTGGCGTTGCCCTGGGGGTCCAGGTCGACCAGCAGGGTCCGTTTGCCCAGCTGGGAGAGGGCAGCAGCCAGGTTCACCGAGGTCGTCGTCTTGCCGACCCCGCCTTTCTGGTTCGCAATGGTCAGAATGAGCGTCACTGGGGTCTCCGTCGGTTGGGTTGTGCGGATGAGGGCTGGGATGAGGATGAGGGGGTGCCGATGGCAGGCGAGTCACTGGCTGCCGGTGACGTGGTCTGCGTCAGCGCGCTCGCCGCGGTACCGGAGCTTGGAAGGCTGCGAGGCGTGGCGGCTACCGGTTGTGCAGCGTCTGGCGCGGGCGTGCTTCCGGCCAGGCTCAGAATGGCCAGGTTGCGCTGCACGCCCAGGTCGATCGTCGGCAATGGCTCCACGGCCTGCAGCATGATGCTGTCCGGAAGCGCCTGCTGTTCTTCGGACAGCCGCAGCGACTTCATGGCAAACAGAAGTGAGTCCTTGCTCATGTGGGGCTCACACAGCGCGGCGAAACGGCCCAGCGCGGTGAAGGCCCTGCAGATGAAGTGCGGCGGGCGGATCAGGCTGCGCAGCGCCGGGTGGCTCGCGGCGCTCTCTGTTGACGCTGAGAGCGCGGTGGAGGCTGGTGCTGGGCTCAACGCCTCGGCACCAGCCTGGGGCGTCGAGGGGGCTTCGTCCCTGCCCTTCCGGAAGGCTGGGTCTGCCCGCAGTAGGCTTTCGAGATCCTCGATCTTGCCCGCCAGTACGGTGGCGTTCTTCAAGCCGAGTGTGAGTACTGACTGACGAAGGAAGGCAACCTTCTTGCCCACCGGCTCCACCAGATAGATGGGACGCTGGGGCTGGACGATGGCCAGCAGGATGCCGGGAAAGCCGGCGCCCGTGCCCACGTCCACCAGGGCTTCTTCTGCCCGAGGCAGGTAGCGCTCCAGCACCGGCACGATGGCCAGGCTGTCCAGCAGATGCTCGTCGATCAGATGGGCGCTGTCGCTGTTGCCCAGCAGGTTGAAGGTACGGTTCCACTGCTTCAGCAGCCTGGCCCATTGCACCACCTTGGCAAAGGCGGCCTCGTCCAGCGTCACGGACAGGCGCTGAAGGCCCTCCTGCAGGCGCTGCGTGTCAGCGTCTGTCCAGGTGGTGTCCGAACGTTGGGCGGGGGCGCGGCGCTTCATGCCGGGTCTCCCTGGGGCTGGGAAGCGGTTGCGTCCGAGGTGGGCACTTCAGGCTGGGTTGGCACGCGCTGCTCCGTGGCACTCGCGACCTTCCGGCGCTTCTTCAGATGTACCAGCAGCAGGGATACCGCCGCCGGCGTCATGCCAGGAATGCGTCCGGCCTGCCCGATGGTCTGTGGTCGTTGGGCGATGAGCTTCTGGCGCACCTCGTTCGAGAGGCCGGAGATCTGCGTGTAGTCCATATCGGCCGGAATCGGCGTGGCTTCCTGCTGGGCCATGCGCTGCACTTCAAGTTTCTGCCGATCGATGTAGCCCTGATACTTGATCTGGATCTCGACCTGTTCAGCCACGCGGGGATCCGCCTGAACGTCGGCAAACTCCTCCGGCATCAGGCTTGCCAGCTGGGCCAGCGAGACATCCGGACGCTTCAGAAGGTCATGAAGTGAGTGTTTACTTGCGTAATTCTGGCCTTGGGAGGCGGAAGGCGTGTCTTGTGCTGCTGGCGTGGCGCCTTGGGCCTCCTCCGCGACCTGCGTCGTGTCATGGGGCGTCTGCAGGCGCGCCAGAACCTGAGGATTGGCGAACGTGGCGCGCATGCGGGCAATCTCGCGCTCAATGGCTTCCTGCTTGGAAGTGAACGCTTGCCAACGAACATCGTCCACGCAGCCCATCTGCCGTCCCAGTTCGGTCAGGCGCAGATCGGCATTGTCCTCGCGCAGGCTCAGGCGATACTCGGCTCGGCTGGTGAACATCCGATAGGGTTCCTGCACGCCCTGGGTCAGCAGATCGTCCAGCATCACGCCCATGTAGGCCTGGTCACGGCGGGGCACCCAGGGCTCCTTGCCCTGAACCTGACGCGCGGCATTCAGACCGGCCAGCAGGCCCTGCGCAGCGGCTTCCTCGTAACCGGTCGTGCCATTGATCTGGCCCGCGAAGAACAGACCCTGAATCTGCCGGGTTTCCAGGCCGGGCTTCAGCCCGCGAGGATCGAAGTAGTCGTACTCGATGGCGTAGCCGGGGCGCAGGATGTGCGCCTTCTCCAAGCCAACCATGGAGTGCACCACGGCCAGCTGCGTGTCGAAAGGCAGGCTGGTGGAGATGCCGTTGGGGTAGATCTCGTGGGTCTGGAGCCCTTCGGGCTCCAGGTAGATCTGGTGCGAATCCTTGTCCGCGAAGCGGTGGATCTTGTCCTCGATGGAGGGGCAATAGCGCGGCCCCACACCTTCGATGACGCCCGTGAAGAGCGGCGAACGATCCAGCGCCTGGCGGATGATCTCGTGCGTGCGCGCGTTGGTGTGCGTGATCCAGCACGGCAGCTGCTGCGGGTGCTGGTCTGCACGCCCGATGAACGAAAACACAGGCACTGGATCCAGATCACCCGGCTGGACGCCCAGCCGGCTGTAGTCGATGGTCTTGCCATCGATACGAGGAGGTGTTCCAGTCTTGAGACGCCCCTGCGGCAACGCCAGTTCCCGCAGACGAGCCGCCAGCGTCTTGGCCGAAGGATCGGCAGCGCGCCCGGCCTCATAATTATCCAGCCCCACATGCACCTTGCCATTCAGGAAAGTGCCCGCGGTGAGCACGACGGCCTTCGCCCTGAATCGGATGCCCAGTTGCGTGATGACGCCCACTACCCGGTCGCCCTCCAGCAGCAGATCATCCACCGCCTGCTGGAAGAGGGTGAGATTGGGCTGGTTCTCCAGCGCCTGTCGAATGGCCTGACGATACAGGACACGGTCTGCCTGGGCGCGCGTGGCTCGAACCGCGGGGCCCTTGCTGGCATTGAGAATTCGGAACTGGATACCGGCGTGATCGGTGGCAACAGCCATGACGCCGCCCAGCGCATCGACTTCCTTGACGAGATGTCCCTTGCCAATGCCGCCAATGGACGGATTGCAGGACATCTGGCCCAGGGTGTCCAGATTGTGGCTTAAAAGCAACGTTTTTGCGCCAGTGCGCGCCGCGACCAGGCTGGCTTCCGTTCCAGCGTGGCCCCCGCCAACGACGATGACGTCGAAGATTTCAGGGTGAGTGCTCATGCGCCATTATAGATCACCCGCCCTCACT
>CAUVLK010000193.1:0-5588 GCA_963552635.1 uncultured Lautropia sp.
TCATCATGGTCTGCTTCGGCTCGAAGTGCATCACCTGTTCGGCATAGACGGCGGTGAGCGAGATCACCACGAACACACCGGCATTGAAGAAGAAACCCACCAGCAGCAGCCGGCGAAAGTCGATGAATTCGCGGACGCGCCGCCAGGAGGTCCGGATATCGAACACGGACAGCATGGCGCTGTCGGCCTCCTGAACGCGGGGCTCGGCCCGGTCACGCACGAAAAGGAACATCGGCAGCGCCGCCAGCAGGTAGATGATGGCCGTGATCAGCATCGTGCCAGGCACAAAGGCTTCGGCATCGCCCCCGCCTGCCTGAACATGACTCACCCAGGCCAGCGAGACCCCCAGCGCCAGCATGCCGCCCACGTAGCCAAAGCTCCAGCCCCATCCCGAGACGCGGCCCATCGCGTCAGGCTGCGCCAGCTCCGGCAGATACGCTGCACAGAAGGTCTCGCCCAGCGCGTAGCAGTAATTGGAGACGATGATCAGCAGCACCGCCGGCAGGATGTCGCCTGCATGAACCCAATACAGCCCCACCACGCAGGCCACGCACACCAGCGTCACCGACAGCAGCCACGCCTTGCGCGAGGCCCTGGCGTCCACCCGGGCGCCGATGGCGGGCATGGTCAGCATCACCGCCAGGTTGGAAAGCCCCAGGATGAAGGTCCACAGGAAGGTGGCCCAGCTGGCATTGCCGGCCACCACCCCCACAAAATAGGCGCTGAACACCGCCGTGGTGACCACGGTGGTGTAGCCGGAATTGGCAAAGTCGTAGCCGGCCCAGGCCAGCACCTCGCCCTTGGTGACGCCGTCGCGCAGCGCGCGCTGATCAAACAGATTCATCGTGCCCCTCCCGACACGCAGCGGATCGGCGAACGGGGCGAGCGCGCCGGGCTTTCGGAAGATCCGGGCTGCGCCGGCCTTGCACGACCGGACTATCAGGTATGCCGACCATCAGCCCGGAAAAACCGGCAGGACAGCCATGGCGGATGGATCGTACCGCAAATGCCCGCTAAACTGGCCGCATGATGTCCCGGACAGCCCCCTCCCCCCACCGATCCAGCGCCTTGGCGCGCCGGACGATGCTGCGCAGCCTGGCCACCCTGATGCTGACCGGTGGCCCGCTGCTGCTGACCGCGTGCGCCAGCCACCAGGCGGCACCGCTGCCCCGGCAGGCTGCCAACGATGTGACGAAGGAAGCACTGGCCCAGGTGGGCAAGCCCTATCGCTGGGGCGGTTCCAGCCCCCGCCACGGTTTCGACTGCAGTGGCCTGGTCCAGCACGTCTACCGCGAGGCGCTGGGCATCGAGCTGCCGCGCACCAGCCGCGAAATGGGAACGCGAGGCACGAAGGTGGCCCGTGCGGATCTGGCCCCGGGCGACCTGGTGTTCTTTCAGACGGGCCGACATCCCAACTCGCACGTCGGCATCTACATCGGCCGGGGGCGCTTCGTGCATGCCCCTTCGTCAGGCAGCATCGTGCGCGTCGAGGCCATCGACAAGCGCTACTGGATGAAGCGCTTCAACGGCGGCCGCCGTCCCGTGAAGATCTGAGAAACGTCTCCGCACGCGGATCTCCCCACGCTGCGGCCACCACGACGCCCCCGCCGAAAGGTCGGACCACAGGTTCGGACCGCAGTCGTCCCGGCTTCGGGCCGGGCGATCGGACTGCGGCCGTCACGATGAATCAGACCGCGGCCGTCACCACGATCTCGACCAGGATGTCCGGCGATGCCAGGCGTGCCTCGACCGTGGCGCGTGCCGGCGGGTTGCCCGGCGACACCCAGGCGTCCCAGGCTTCGTTCATGGCGGCAAAGTTGCCGATGTTGGACAGGTAGACCGTCGCGCTCAGCAGCTTGCTCTTGTCGCTGCCCAGCTTGGCCAGCACGCTGTCGATGGCAGCCAGCACCTGACGGGTCTGGTCAGCCGGGCCCTTGCTGGTGTCTTCCGGAATCTGGCCAGCTAGATAGGCCACGTGGTTGTACACCACCGCTTCAGACATGCGCTTGCCGGGTTCCAGGCGCTTGATTTCCATGTGATTGCTCCTCCTTGATGGCATCTGTACAGATGAAGAATGTAAGCGCCCCCAAAGGGCGCGCGTCCGAAGCTTACCATTCCCCGCCCTGCGTCGTGCCCCTCACGAAGTACCGAACGCACCATGGAGACGACCGGATTTTCCCAAGGGATCCTCTGAATGAGTCCCGCGAACCGGCGCGCCACGGAACGGGATGCAGGACAAGGCGACATTTGCTGTCAATAGCGGCACTATTGACAGCAAATGGCAACGCAGCCATGCGCCCGTTACGGGGATGCGACGGCCGCGGGGACTTGTTCAGAGGATCCCTAGGTCAGTCCCCCATTCCGTCGGCCCCTTCATCCAGCCGGACCCGCCAATAGGGCGCACCATCGATCCGGCTGCGCGTGACCTGCGGCGCCTGCCCCTGGCGAAGCACGATGCGCACCGCACCATCCCGATCCGTGCGCAACAGCCGCGTGCCCTGGTTCTCCAGACGTTCCACCAGCGCGGCATCCGGCCTTCCGTGCTGATTGCGATGCGTCGTCTGAACCACCGCCAGCGTGGGCTGCACGGCCGCCAGCAGCTGCTTGCCCGTCCCCTGGCGACCACCTTCCTGCGGAACCACCAGCACATCCGCCGGCAGACGATCCCCCTGCGCCTTCACCAGCGCCGCCTCGGCCCGGGCCGGCAGGTCGCCGGCCAGCAGCACGCTGCCTGCCGAACTGCGTACCCGGATCACGCAACTGTTCTGGTCCTGGCGTGCATCCTCGGTCGTATGGGCCATCTGCTTCGGCTGCAGCACCTCGATGGCGCCATCAGCCCAGGGCAATGTCAAACCTGCCAGGCAGGGCTGGAATCGCCCATCCGCCGAATCGCTCATGCCCAGCAGCCGCGGATCCATGGCCGTCAGCAGCACCGATGGATTCAACGCCACCACCGCACGCGCTGCGCCGCCGGCATGATGCGCATCCAGATGCGACACCACCAGAACGTCCACCCCGTTCAGCCCCCGGCTGTTCAGCCACGGCACCAGGGTCGCGTCGATGGCGCTGCGCCCGCCAAGGCGGGACGCCCCCGCGTCGTACAGCAGGCGTTGCTCGCCCTGCTCCACCACAATCATGCTGCCCTGGCCGATGTCCAGTGCCGTCACCACCAGCGCATCGGGCGGCGCATGACGGGGACTGGCCAGCAGCAGCGGCAGCAGGCACATCACGCCCAACCTCGGGCGGCGCAACCCCACGGGCGCCAGCATCAGCACCGCTCCCAGCAATGCACACACCAGCGCGAACACCCCGGGTCGGGGCAGCTGCACACTGGCCAGCGGCCAGGCATCCAGACTGCGCAGAAACGCCATCAGCCAGCCCAGCTGCAGCAACAGCGCCTTCAGCAGCCAGCCGGCCAGCCACGGAAAGACCGGTGCCAGCAGCATCACCCCAATGGCCATCGGCGTCAGCACCAGCCCCACCCACGGAATGGCCAGCACATTGGCCACCGGACCGATCAACGACCAGGTGGAAAAGAAGGCAATCGTCAACGGCGTGAGCAGCACTGTCGCCGCCCACTGGTTGCGGGCCCCGTCTCGCAGTGCCGCCCACCATTGCCCCACGCGGCCCTGCTGCCACCATCGGGCCCCGGAGAGCGCATCGCCTTCTTCCATCCCCCCGCCCAGCGGCTGCTGCGCACACCAGACCAGCGCCAGCACCGCACAAAACGAAAGCCAGAACCCCGCCTGCGCTACCGACCACGGATCCAGCGCCACAATGGCGGCCGCTGCCAGCAGTACCGGCGTCACCGCATTCTGGCTGCGCCCTCCCACACTCAGCACCGCAGCTGCCAGCAGCATGAAGCAGGTCCGCTGCGACGGCACGCCCCAGCCCGAGAGCAGCGCGTAACCGAAGGCCGTCAGCACACCAGGCACCAGCACCAGCCACTGACGCGGAACGCGCGACATCCACGCCAGCCACCGTCCGCTCGCACGCCGCGCCAGCGCGCGATGCAGCCCCAAACAGGCTGCCGACACGACCATGGCCAGCAAGGTCACATGCATGCCGGAAATCGCCATCAGGTGGCTCACGCCGGTCCGACTGAACAGCCCCCACTGCTCGGCTCCCATGGCAGCCTGATCCCCCAGCGACAGTCCCGTGACGATGCCCATCAGGGCCCAGCGCCCTTCATCCTGTCCCCGTGCCGGATCGATGCGTGCCTGCAGCATCTCCAGATGCTGCCTCAACACCGCACGCACCGATTCGACCCGGACCATCAGCCCCGCCATGCCCTGCTGCCAGGCGGGTTCATCCTGCAAGCGCTGTCGCTTCACGACCCTGCCCACGGCCCCGATGCCCTGCTGCAGCATGCGCTGCTCGGTATCGAAAGCGTCCGGATTCACGGCAGCCACCGGCCTGCGCAGCCTCACCAGCAGCCGCCAGCGTTGCCCCGGCTCGGGCCACACGTCATCCGCGGTCGCCCCGTCCGCATCATCATCCTTCGCCCCGGACTTCGGCGTGCCCCACGACAGCGACACCTGCCCCAGACCGTCGCAGCCAGGCAGGGATGCCGCCTCATCCAGCGGCCCGCAGGCCTGCACTGCAAACAGCACCCGGTCCCCAAAGCCCTGACGCGACGGCAGGTTGCTGACCGTCCCCTCCACCACCAGCGGCACATCCTCCAGCGCCGCATCCAGCCGTGTCCGAAGCGCCTGATGGATGGAAAACGCCAGCGCGGCACTGACCATCAATCCCATGCCCAGCGGGCGCAACCGCGCCGGCAGCACCAGCAGCGCTCCCAGCAATGCCCAGCCCGGCAGCCAGCCCACGGGCGGCAGCCAGCCGGAGAACTCCAGCGCGCAGGCCGACACCAGCAGGCAGCCGGCCAGCAGCGTCAGACGGGGAATGAAGGATGCGGGATGGATCACCCCGCAAGACTAGGGCAAAGCGTCAGCCCCAAGGGGTTCAGGGAAGATGACGGACCTAGGCCGGATGGCGGCTTGCCCGACGTCCCGGCACCTGCTCGGCCGACCAGGCACCATCAAAAGCAGGGCCACGAGACCGCTCAAGGGGATCGCCGAGGAGGGCGCTCACCGCTGATCGGAAGCGCCCGCCACCTCGTCCTTCTCGTGCAGCTCCACCAGATCGAGAGCCGGCGGCACCGGACGGTCATCGGCCGCGGCGTCCGGCGACGGGCGGCGCAAGTACAGCCGATCCGACCACGTGGCCAGCCAGCTGGGCTTGAACGCCACGAAGATGGCCGTCCACATCCCGGTAAAGAAACCATCACCCCAGGCCAGCAGCCAGCGCGCCACCATGGACGAGAACTCGTCACTGCCATGCCCCAGCCGCATGCCGGCCCACTGCGCCAGCGCCCCGCTCAGGAACAGGCAGATCACCGTCGTGAGAAAGCCCCGGCCCAGAATGTAGACGAACAGATGCTCGCCCAGCAGGCGACGCACCAGCGCCCCCAGCAGCATGGCAAAGGTGGCCGGGGCCACACCCAGCCACAGGATGCTGTCGAACACCTCCGGCCACGGCTGCGGCACAAACCATCCCGACAGCACGCCCACCAGGCACAGCACCGG
>CAUVLK010000194.1:0-5582 GCA_963552635.1 uncultured Lautropia sp.
ACGGGTGCTCTGCTGCAGCAGCGGCAGCTCGGCAATGGCCTCGGGCGTCATGTGCGGCTGCACGCCGGGCAGGGTGGGGCTGCATACCGGCACCGGGTATTCGTGCATCAGGAAATGTGCCTCGGTGCCCGGCCAGCCGGCATCGCCGAAGTAGATGGCGGCGTCGAAGCCGGTCTGGTCGAACAGGAAGGGACGTGTCTGGGTGTGCAGGTTCACGATCACCTCGGGCTGGCGGGCCTGGAAACGGCCCAGGCGTGACAGCAGCCAGCGGGTGGCGAAGGTGGGCACGACAGCCAGATCCAGCGTGCTGCCGGTGCCGTGCTGCGACATCACGGCCAGGGTGTCCTGTTCCAGGGCGTCCAGCCGGGGGCCGATCTGCCGGCTGTAGTCCTGTCCGGCCTCGGTCAGCTGCACACCCCGCCGGGTACGCCGAAAGAGCGGCACGCCCAGGTAGTCCTCCAGCGCGTTGATCTGTCGGCAGACGGCGCTCTGGGTCAGCGCCAGTTCCTCGGCCGCCCGCGTGAAGCTCTGGTGGCGGGCCGCAGACTCGAAGGCAAGCAGGGCGTGGGTGCTGGGGATCTTCTTGCGCATGACGGGGGTAGAGGCTTAAGGCTGGGACGAGAGGACGTGTGTGAGCGTGCGGTCGTGCGCGCCCGGGCGGCTGACGCATGGTCCGGGATTCCGGAGCTTCGGGATGGGTGGCCGTGACTGAAGGGGGCCGGAGTGAAGAGTCTCGGAGTTCCTGATGCGCACAGGTTACTGCATAAATGTCGTTTGAGGTGGCTTTTGTGGGTCGCTAGAATGCGCGCAAGGAATAATGAAAAGGAGACGACCCATGGCTTCCCATCGCGCCCCCTTCAACTGGGCTGACCCGCTGCTGCTGGATGCGCAGCTTTCCGATACCGAGCGCATGGTGCAGGACAGCGCCCGTGCCTATTGCCAGGACAAGCTGCTGCCGCGTGTGCAGGAGGCTTTCCGCCATGAGAAGACCGATGTGAGCATCTTCCGGGAGATGGGTGAGCTGGGCCTGCTGGGCCCCACCATCGCCGAGGAATACGGTGGCGCCGGGCTCAACTATGTCTGTTACGGACTGATTGCCCGCGAGGTCGAGCGGGTCGATTCCGGCTACCGCTCGATGATGAGCGTGCAGGGCTCGCTGGTGATGGTGCCCATCGAGGCTTTCGGCACCGAAGAGCAGAAGCAGAAGTATCTGCCCAAGCTGGCCACGGGTGAGCTGATCGGCTGCTTTGGCCTGACCGAGCCCAACCATGGTTCCGACCCTGGCAGCATGGTGACGCGCGCCCGCAAGGTCGAGGGTGGCTACAGCCTGTCGGGGGCCAAGACCTGGATCACCAACAGTCCCATCGCCGATGTCTTTGTGGTCTGGGCCAAGGATGACGAAGGCCAGATCCGCGGCTTCATCCTGGAGAAGGGCTGGAAGGGTCTGTCGGCACCGGCCATTCACGGCAAGGTGGGTCTGCGCGCCTCCATCACCGGCGAGATCGTGATGGACGAGGTGTTCGTGCCTGAAGAGAATGCCTTCCCCGAGGTGCGCGGCCTGAAAGGTCCGTTCACCTGCCTGAACTCCGCCCGCTACGGCATTGCCTGGGGCGCGCTGGGGGCTGCCGAGGCCTGTTATGAGGCCGCCCGCCAGTACACGCTGGACCGCAAGCAGTTCAATCGGCCGCTGGCGGCCAACCAGCTCATCCAGAAGAAGCTGGCCGACATGGCGACCGAGATCTCGCTGGGTCTTCAGGCCGTGCTGCGTGTGGGCCGCATGAAGGACGAGGGCATTGCGCCGGTGGAAGTCACCTCCATCGTCAAGCGCAATTCCTGCGGCAAGGCGCTGGAAATTGCGCGGATGGCGCGCGACATGCTGGGGGGCAACGGCATCTCCGACGAATACCCGGTGGCGCGTCATCTGGTGAACCTGGAGGTGGTCAACACCTACGAGGGCACGCATGACATCCATGCGCTGATCCTGGGCAGGGCCATTACCGGCATTGCAGCGTTTGCCAACTGACGGACTCTGGCATGCCAGAGGCGGCCCGGTCCGGATGACGGGTCGTCGGTTCTTTCGGCCGGCCGCACGGCCTTGTTGGGAGTGTGCGGCAAGAACCAGAAAACATGAGGAGACTGATCATGGCGGGCGCGCTGTCACACATTCGCGTGCTGGACCTGTCGCGCATTCTGGCCGGTCCGTGGGCGGGGCAGATTCTGGCGGACCTGGGGGCGGATGTCATCAAGGTGGAGCGCCCGGGACCTGGCGACGATACCCGCGGCTGGGGGCCGCCATGGATCAAGGATGATCAGGGACAGGATACTTCGGTGGCTGCCTATTATCTGTGTGCCAACCGGAACAAGCGCTCCATTACGGTCGATATCACCCAGCCAGAAGGCCAGGACATCGTGCGCCGGCTGGCGGCGCAGTCCGACGTGGTGCTGGAGAACTTCAAGCTGGGGGGGCTGAAACAGTACGGACTGGACTACGACAGCCTGAAGGCCGTCAATCCGCGGCTGGTATATTGCTCCATTACCGGTTTCGGGCAGGATGGCCCCTATGCGCCACGCGCTGGCTATGATTTCCTGATCCAGGGCCTGGGCGGGCTGATGAGCATCACCGGCCGGCCGGATGGAGAACCGGGTGCCGGTCCCATGAAAGTGGGTGTGGCGCTGACCGACATCCTGACCGGCCTGTATGCCACGAATGCCGTGCTGGCGGCACTGGCCTGGCGCGAGCAAAGCGGTGAGGGCCAGTACATCGACATGGCGCTGCTGGACGTGCAGGTGGCCTGTCTGGCCAACCAGGCCATGAACTATCTGGCGACCGGCAACAGCCCGCGGCGGATGGGCAATGCGCACCCCAGCATCGTTCCGTATCAGGATTTCCCCACGGCGGATGGCCACATGATCCTGGCCATCGGCAACGACGGTCAGTTTGCACGCTTCTGCGAGGTGGCCGGAAGGCCCGAACTGGCAGCCGATGCGCGATTTGCCACCAACCGTGCAAGGGTGGAAAACCGTTCCGAACTCATTCCGCTGCTGAACGAGATCACGGCCACCCGCACCACGGCTGAGTGGATTGGCCAGCTGGAGGCCCGTGCCGTGCCCTGCGGTTCCATCAATGGTCTGGCCGAGGTGTTTGCCGACCCGCAGGTTCAGGCCCGTGGCCTGGCCGTGACGATGCCGCACCCCGAGGCCGGCGAGGTGCCGCTGGTGGCCAGCCCGATCCGACTGTCGAAGACCCCGGTGGAGTACCGCCGTGCGCCCCCCCTGGTGGGTGAACACACCGACGAGATCCTGGCCGATCTGGGGGTGGATGCGGCAGGCATTGCGGGGCTGCGGGAGCGGGGGGTGGTGTAGGGCCCCTGCGCTGGCGTGGGTTGTCTTGGCGCCGAACGCCATGAAACGGCGCCAGGACACTGATTGGCTGCAGCAATAAAAATTGTCTATAGCCTGAGTCAAGCACGCGCCATCCCGATACTCACCGATCGTCCGGGCTTGCAAAGCTGCGCAACCAAGGCTCCAGCCGGGCAAGGTCGAACGTGCCGGATTCCAGCATCTGCATCATGTCTTCATGGATCTGCAGTGCAGGGCGATGCAGGCGCCAGCCATTGATGCGCAGAAAGACATCCGCCGCCGCAAAGGCGATGCGCTTGTTGCCATCGATGAAGGGGCGATTGATGGCCAGGCTTTCCATCAAGGCCGCCGCTTCGGCCACGATGTCCTCGTAGTAGCCCGTCTGCGGACGGAAAAGCGCCGACTCCAGCGCACCCGCATCCCTGAGCCCCGGGGTTCCCCCATAACGCTGCATCAGCGCCCTGTGCAGGCCAAGTACATCGGCCGTTGTCAGGTAGTCGGTTGCCATGACCACCTACTTGGCCAGCTCTCGATACAACGCATCGAACTCGTCCAGACTGGCTGCAAAGGCCGACATGACGTGCCGCCGAGGGCGTTCCCTCTGCCTGCGATCAATGTAGTCGCGCAGTGCCTCATCCAGTATGGACTGAAACTGCCGGCCTTCGGCCTCTGCAATCTGGCGAAGCGCCGCCAGTACCTCGGGCGCAGCCTGGGAAGAAAACTTTTCGCGCACAGGGGTGTTCATGCAAGTAGCCATCATGATGAATCTGGAAACATCATGATGGATCAGCGTAGACTCCCCCGTCAAGAGGACAACCCAAAAGTAGAGGCTCCGGCTGGGAAAGTCCTGAGCATGTAGACCGCAGGCGGTATGAACATCAGCCGGATGCCCTGATCCCGGGCCCAGTCCACGAAGGTATGCGAGGTCATCTCTGGACCGTTGTCCAGCCTGATGGCCTCGGGCTTGCCGTAGACTTCCACGAGTTCCTGCATGACCCGTACCAGCCGCAGGGACGAGATGGAGCTGCCACATTCGATGCGCAGCCCCTCCCGGTTGCCTTCATCAATGATGTTGAGCGTGCGAAATGGCCGACCGTCGTAGAGCGTATCGCGCATGATCAATCTTTGGCGCGATGGGCGAAGGTGCAGTACGGCACTTGGAAGGATGCAGCGTCGGCGCTTGATTGCAACGAGAAAACGTTGCGGGATGACGCCAAATAGTGTGGCCTGCTTGAGGCGGGGATGGACGCAAGGACGGTGCTGTGCCGGTTGGGGCAAGCGTTCTGGTGGGCGCGACTGTCAGACTTCAATGGTGTTTTACATGTCGGGACATCTGTCATCTGTCACAATCGAGGACTGGTTTCTGACCCGATGGGAGAGAGTTTGATGGGTGTTCATTCCATGATCAAGGTACGTCGCCTGCTGGGTGCACCGCTGGCTGCGGCTTCGCTGTCGCTGGGCGTGGCGCTGGCCGGGACGGTGGCGATGCCGGGCACGGCCCTGGCGCTGGATCTGTCGTCGATCACGCAGACCGATGCGTCGGCAGCGGTGAAGGCGGCGCTGCAGAAGGGGGCGGAGTCGGCGGTGGCCAGTCTGGGCAAGGCCGATGGCTTTCTGGGCAATCCGGAGGTGAAGATCCCGCTGCCGTCCAGTCTGCAGAAGCTGGAGAAGGCGGCCAAGCTGATGGGCAAGCAGAAGGATTTCGAGGCGCTGCAGGTGAACATCAACCGCGCAGCTGAGGCGGCGGTGCCGGAGGCGAAGACGCTGCTGCTCAATGCCATCAAGGGCATGTCGGTGAAGGATGCCAAGGGCATTCTGGCGGGCGGCGATGATTCGGTGACAAGTTTCTTCCGTCAGAAGACCTCGAAGGAGATGTACCAGAAGTTCCTGCCGATCGTGACGCAGTACACGGGCAAGATGGGGCTGGCGAAGCAGTACAACTCGCTGGCTGGGCAGGCCTCCAAGCTGGGGGTGGTGAAGTCGGACGACGCGAAGATCGAGAGCTATGTGACCAACAAGGCGATGGATGGCCTGTACAAGATGATCGCGGCGGAAGAGAAGTCGATCCGTGCGGATCCGGTGGGCACGGGTTCGGCCATCCTGAAGAAAGTGTTTTCCAGGTAAGGTCTGACATCCTTTGAAATCTGGGGCCATTCTATGTTTGCGCTCACATTGATGTGGGTCCTGGTCATCGTCGCCCAGTGAAAGGAAAATTTGTCATG
>CAUVLK010000195.1:0-5507 GCA_963552635.1 uncultured Lautropia sp.
GATGGTGGTGAAGCCGTTTTCTTTCTTCAGGCAGTAGATCTCTTCCAGCTTCAGCACGTTCAGGAAATCTGGGGAGTGCGTGGAAACGAAGACCTGGCCACCACGACGGGCATAGCTTCTGAATTCCTCGGCCAGTTCCGGCAGCAGATCGGGATAGAGCTGGTTTTCGGGTTCCTCGACGGCCAGTAGCGGAAACGGCCTGGGATCCTGCAACAGGACCAGGTAGGCGAACATCTTGATGGTGCCGTCGGAGACGAAACGGGCGATGAAGGGATCGTGGAATTTCCCGTCCTGAAAGCGCAGGACCAGGCGGCCGTCTTCCGTGGATTTCGCTTCGATATGGCTGATGCCGGGGACACGGCGCTTCATGGCCTCCAGGACGGCCCGGAAACGTTCTGGATGATATTGATGCAGGTACTGGGCCACCTGGGCCAGGTTGTCGCCGCGAGTGGACAGGTGCTCGGCAAAGCCTTCTTCCGTAGAGGGGCGTGCGTCGGCAATGTGGAAATCAGAGATCTGCCAGTTCTCGATCAGGCTGCGAAACTCGGCCACGACCCGGAACTCCTTGAACTGGCCCAGCCCCTTGATGGCCAACACATCTGGCTCGTCCAGCGCGAACACGGCACGCTGTTCGTCTGTGCCCTCCAGCCCATATGCGGATTCATTGGTGATGGCCGTTCCCTTGCCCTGCTGGAAGTCGACGAAGTGCCACGGTCTTCCCTCCTGCCCGCGGCGGTACTTGAGGACCTCGCGCTCAATGACGACCCGCCCATCCCGCTCGTCGAAGGCCAGCTCATAGGTGGCCAGGTGCCCGCCCGACTCGCGGAACTTGATCTCGATCCGGATGGGCCCCCGCTGGTCGCGGCTGCGCAGCTCCCGCATGGACCCGCGTCGGGCCACTGCCTTGCCTACATTATGGGCAAGCGCATCCTTCAGAAAGGAGAAGACGTCGAATAGGGTGCTCTTGCCGGTGCCATTGGCACCGACCAGCGTCACGAGCCTGGGTAGTCCATCCGGATGTGCATGGCGGAAGGTACGATAGTTCTGGATCTTGATGGATTCGATCTGCATGGGCTCGCCGTGTTGAGGGCATGAAGGAAGAGGGCCGACCTCCCTGGATCAGGCGTTGCTTTCGATGATACTCGGCCTGACAGGGATACAATGCGCTGTCGTCGAACCGAATCGCATTTCCGGGGAGCCTTGTGGTGTTCTGGGCAGGAGCAGGTCACTTCACGTCGCGGGCTGCGGAGCAGGCCGTGATGGCGCGTTCGTTGCGTCCGGGCAACGAGCACGGGAGCGCATCATGACCCTTTCTGCCGCCACATCCACCGTCCAGACCCTGCTGGCCTTCGACTTTGGCCAGAAGCGCATTGGCGTGGCGGTGGGCAACAGCCTCACCGGCGCGGCGCGACCGCTGGCCACGCTGACCGAGCAGACCACGGACGGACGCTTTGCACGTATCCAGGCGCTTCTGAAGGAATGGCGGCCCACCGGGCTGGTGGTGGGGCGGCCGCTGCACCCCGACGGCACCCCGCATGAAGTCACGGCGCTGGCCGAGCGCTTTGCACGCCGGCTGGAGGGCCGCTTCGGGCTGCCCGTCTTTCTGGTGGATGAACGCTACAGCTCGGTGGCGGCGCAGGAGCGGATGCGCGACGAGGACGACGAGCACGTCACGCGCGGTGGCCGACGCCGCAAGGGCGGGGCGTCGCAGGGCGACGATGCGACGGCTGCGGCCATCATCCTTGAACAGTACCTGAGCGAGACACGATCATGACGACCCCTCTGCCGGCCGATGCCGAGACTCTCTTTGCGCGTCTGCGCGATTCCCTGAAGGACGCTCTGGGCGCCTCCTGCAACGGCCAGGCGCAGGAAGGGCCGGATGCGCTGGCGGGCGTGGACCCGACGATGCCAGTGGGCGAAAGCGCTGCTGGCAGCGGCTCTGAAGCGGCACAGGCAGGCAGTGCGGAGGCCCCCGCCTTCATCGGCATCCACACGGGCGGGGCGTGGCTGGCGGCCAGGCTGCATGCCGAGCTGGGACTGTCGTCGCCGCTGGGCTTCCTGTCCAGCGCCTTCTACCGCGACGACGTGCAGGCGCGAGGCCTGTCGACGCGGATGCAGCCCACCCGCATCGATTTCGACGTGAACGGGCGCGACATCGTGCTGGTGGACGACATCCTGCATACCGGGCGCACCATCCGGGCGGCACTCAACGAGATCTTCGACTATGGCCGGCCGGCGCGGGTGCGTCTGGCCGTGCTCATTGACCGTGGCGAACGCGAGCTGCCGGTGCAGCCCGATCATGTCGGGGCGCGGCTGGTGCTGCAGCCCGGCGAGAAACTGGCGCTCAGCCAGCGGACCAACGGGATGTTCGAGCTGCGGGTGGAATCGGTACAGGCGTGATTGACGCTGATCAGGCGTGACCGGGCCGGGAAGGCCGGAAGAGTTCAGCAGAGGTAGAGAGGCAAGACATGCAGATGCAACAGGTGCAAGTGGGCAAGGACGGGCGACTGCGCCACCTGCTCACACTGGAAGGGCTGTCGCGTGACATGATCCATCAGATCCTGGACAACGCGGCGTCGTTCCTGAACGTGTCCAACCGGGAAATCAAGAAGGTGCCGCTGCTGCGCGGCCGTTCGGTGTTCAATCTGTTCTTCGAGGATTCGACCCGCACGCGCACGACCTTCGAGATTGCCGCCACCCGGCTGTCGGCCGACGTGGTGAACCTCAACATCAGCACCTCGTCCACCTCCAAGGGCGAATCGCTGCTGGACACCATCGACAACCTGCAGGCCATGGCGGCCGACGTGTTCGTGGTGCGGCACAGCCAGAGCGGGGCGGCGCATCTCATTGCGCAGCACGTGGGCGACCATGTGCACGTGGTCAATGCCGGTGACGGGCGGCATGCGCACCCCACGCAGGGGCTGCTGGACATGTACACCATCCGCCACTTCAAGAAGGACTTCACGAAGCTGTCCGTGGCCATTGTGGGCGACATCACCCATTCACGGGTGGCGCGCTCGGACATCCATGCGCTCACCACGCTGGGCGTGCCCGATGTGCGCGTGGTGGGGCCGCTGACGCTGCTGCCGGGTGGGCTGGAGCAGATGGGCGTGTCGCTGCACACCGACATGCGCACTGCCCTGAAGGACGTGGACGTGGTGATCATGCTGCGGCTGCAGAACGAGCGGATGCGCGGCGCGCTGCTGCCCAGCCCGCAGGAATACTTCAGCCGCTACGGGCTCACGCGCGAGAAACTGGCACTGGCCAAGCCCGATGCCATCGTCATGCACCCGGGGCCGATGAACCGGGGCGTGGAAATCGAATCGGCCGTGGCCGATGGGCCGCAATCGGTCATCCTGCAGCAGGTGACCTTCGGCATTGCAGTGCGCATGGCCGTGATGAGCATGCTGGCAGCGGGATGAAGGAGAACATGATGCAAGAAGGTGTGATCAAGGCAGGCCGCAGCGGGCACGAAGCCTCGTTTTCCATCACCGGCGCGCGCCTGGTGGACCCCTGGGTGAAACTGGACATGCAGGCCGACCTGCATGTGGCCGATGGCCGCATCATCGCCGTGGGCGCTGCGCCCCATGGTTTCCGGCCGGCACGGACCATCGACGGCACGGGCCTGGTGGTGTCGCCAGGACTGGTGGATCTGTCCGCCCGCCTGCGCGAGCCGGGCTTCGAATACAAGGCCTCGCTGGAATCCGAGATGCAGGCCGCCGTGGCCGGCGGCGTGACCGCACTGGCATGCCCGCCCGACACCGACCCGCCGCTGGACGAGCCGGGCCTGGTGGAAATGCTGAAGTACCGCGCCCACAACCTGGGGTTGGCGCACCTGTACCCGCTGGGCGCCCTGACCGTGGGCCTGAAGGGCCAGGCGCTGACCGAAATGGCCGAGCTGACCGCCGCCGGCTGCGTGGGCTTTGCCCAGGCCAGCCAGCCCATTCAGGACACCCAGGTGCTGCTGCGCGCCATGCAGTACGCCCATTCCTTCGGCTACACCGTGTGGCTGAACCCCGTCGACCCCTTCCTGTCGCGGGGCGGCGTGATGCACGCCGGGCCGTTTGCCTCGCGGCTGGGGTTGCCCGGCAACCCCGTCACCAGCGAGACCGTGGCGCTGCACACCATCTGCGAACTGGTGGCCTCGGTGGGCTGCCCCGTGCACCTGTGCCGCCTGTCGTCGGCTGCCGGCGTGGAGCTGGTGCGCCAGGCCCGCAAGGCCGGCTTGCCCATCACCGCCGACGTGGCCATCAACCACCTGCACCTGACCGATGTCGACGTGGGCTTCTTCGACACCGCCTACCGGCTGGAGCCGCCGCTGCGCGCCCAGCGCGACCGTGACGCCCTGCGCGCCGGTCTGGCCGATGGCACGCTGGACGCCATCTGCTCGGACCACACGCCGGTGGTGGAAGACGCCAAGCGCCTGCCCTTCGGTGAGGCCGAACCGGGCGCCGTGGGCCTGTCGCTGCTGCTGCCCCTGTCCCTGAAGTGGGGCAAGGAACAGGGCCTGAACCTCGTGTCCGTGCTGGATCGGCTCACCCGCATTCCGGCCGGCATTGCCGGCATCGACCCCGCCCGCAAGAACGAGCCCGCCGGTCTTTCCGTCGGCGCCCGGGCCGACCTGTGCGTCTTCGACCCCGAAGAATCATGGGTGGTGAACGAGAAAACCCTGTGGGGCCAATGCACCGACACCCCGTGGCTGGGCCGTGAAGTGCAGGGCCGCGTGCGCCTGACCGCCGTGGGCGGCCGCCTGGTCTTCACGCGGTGATCCCCGCCCTGCGCCGTGCAGCGCGTCTGCCCCTGCTGACGCTGCTGCTGGTGGCGGGCCTGGTGGGACTGGCGCTGGTGCAGCCCTGGCTGCCCCAGCAGGGCAGGCGCGTCCTCATCCGCTGGTGGTCGTGCCTGCTGATGCTTATCTGCGGCGTGAAAGTGCAGGAAACCTGGGCCGGCGACCCCGCCCGGCCCCGCACATTGGCCGAACTGGCCCCCGGCCGCCTGCTGGTGGCCAACCACGTCTCGTGGCTGGACATCTTTGCCATCAATTCCCTGGCCACCTCCGCCTTCGTGGCCAAGGCTGAGATTAAACGCTGGCCCGTCATTGGCTGGCTGGTGAGCCTGGCCGGCACCGTCTACATCGCGCGCGGCAACCGCCGCGCCGTCCCCGACGTGCTGCGCCAGATGCGCGAACGCCTGCGCACCGGCTTTCCGGTCGCGCTCTTCCCCGAAGGCACCACCAACGCCGGACCGGAACTGAAACCCTTCCACGGCAACCTGCTGCAGGCCGCCATCGACGAAGAAGCTGAGATCGTGCCCGTGGGCCTGAAATACCTGCACACCGACGGCACCCCCGGCGTGGAGGCGTACTACCTGGACGAGACGACGTTCATGCAGTCGCTGTGGGCCGTGGTGGGGGCGAAGGGGCTGGTGGTTCGGGTGGTGGTGTTGGATGCCGTTCCCTCGGGGGGGAGGGAGCGGCGGGAGTTGGGGGAGGGGGGGCGAGCAATAAT
>CAUVLK010000196.1:0-5506 GCA_963552635.1 uncultured Lautropia sp.
AATCGACCTGCCGCGTTCCGCTCTGAGAGGTGGGGTCGGATCATGGGTCGACATGATTCGGTTGTGAACTGAATGGATGGCCACTGTCCGGTCTTCAGGCAGTGGCCATTTTCGAATCTGATCGACATTCCCGCTTGTTTCCGTTTTCTGGAATGACCATGAACACTCAACTTGTATCCGGCAGCAAGCTTGCCCTGGCTCTGGCCATCTCGGCCGTTCTTGGCGCCTGTGGCGGTGGTGGCGGTGGCGACAGCAGCACGCCGGCCACGCCGGTTGCGACGAATGGCAGTGGCTCGACCACGACCAGCACGGCTGGCGGCACGACGACCGCGACCAACAGCACGCCGGCTGCAAGCACGCCCGCCGCGACCGCGCCATCGGCACCGGCTGCAACGACACCGGCTGCAACGACACCGGCCACGAACTCGCCCGTGGCGACTGCGCCCGCTGCGACCGCGCCGGCTCCGGCCAGCAATACCCAGGCGGCCGCTTTGATCAACCGGGCCATGTATGAGCAGATGTATCGGGGGTGCAAGACGCCCTTCCGCTCATTTGATCCTGCAACGGGCGCTGCATGTGCGGCCGGTGTCTACGTGGGCAAGGATCTGTCGGACGGTACCACCGACTGCACGGTGAAGCTGGCGAAGGACGGGGAAGTGACCTTCACCGTGGGCGACAAGGTGCATGTCTTCAGGATGACGCAGCTTTTCAAGTCCGTCTTCCTCAAGCTTGACGTGGAAGGTGCGCCGTACTTGTTCAGCGTTCATATCTCCGGCTACAGCGCCGATGATGCCGCCAAGAAGGCGCACGGCTTCGGGATGAATGTGAATGCCAAGGACGACGGGTCGACCCCGCCGGATGCGTTCGAGATCACGTACACCTATGGTGACGTGCTCACGGCCGATGAGAAAACGGTCTGCAAGATTCCGCTCTGACCCTTCCCAGGCCGAGTCATGAAAAGCATGATTCGGCTTTGAGTTGAACGCATGGCCGCTGCCCGTGTGTCGGGTGGCGGCCGTTTTCTTTCAAGGGTTTGCCGCCCGGGAAATCCGGTATCCGCAGGTTTCAGCCATCCGGCTGCTGATGGCATCGAGCCCTTGTCTCCGGTCTGGCGGGATGTATATACTATGGTTATACATCTGTTTGAGGGCTGTTCCATGAGCACGACCTTGAATATCCGGCACTGGGGAAACAGCCTGGGTGTGCGTCTGCCTGCCAGCATAGCGCGGGCCGCAGGCCTGTCGGTCGATCAGCAGGTCGAGGTGGCCGTCGAAGGCGAGAGGATCGTTTTGACGCCTGTTCGGAACCGGACGTTGACACTGGAAGAGCGCCTGGCTCGCTTCGACCCTGACCGGCATGGCGGGGAAGCCATGTCTGTCTCGGAGCCCCTGGGAAACGAGCGTTTCTGACATGGCGACGAAGCGTGACGCCGCCTGGGTTCCGAATCGGCAGGACATCATCTGGATCGACTGCAACCCGCAGAAGGGGCGGGAGATGCGGGATGTTCATCCCTTCCTGGTGCTGTCTCCCCGCACGTTCAACGATCGCACCTCTCTGGTCATTGGCCTGCCCATGACGACGGCGCCGTATAACGCGGATAACCCGTTTGCCGTCATTGCGGGCGTAGCATCCGGGCGAAAGTCCGGACAGACCAGTTATGTCCTCTGTCATCAGCCCAAGTCGTTTGACTGGCGCCAGCGACAGGCGTCACCCCATCCCTTGCAGAAGCTGGATGACGCACCGTTTTCGGAAGTGCTGATGGTCTTGAACCAGTTGCTGCAACTGGGATAGCGAGGGCTTTTTCTCCCTTGGGATCCCATTCATGGGGTGCCTGAATCGGCATCCTGTTCTTCCGGCTCAGGCCTTCGCAGGCAATGATGGGGCGCCATCGGCCAGCTCCTCCCAGTAGCTTTCGTCGAGATCCTTGATGGCGAACTCGTCCCGGATCTCCACGCCCAGTCCATACTGGTACATGTATTCGGCAAGCTGCATGCCGTCGATGAGCACGATGGTGACGTTGGCCAGCGATCTTGCGTAGTCGATGGCGTCCCTGGTGAACTTCGAGGTGGTGATGAAGACACCCTTCGTGGAGCGGTTCCCCTGCAGTGCGCCTGCGAAGGCCTGGACTTCAGGACGTCCGATGGACTGATCACGCTGGTAGCGCTTGGCCTGGATGCTGATCTTGCCCAGGCCCAGGACATCTTCCCGGATCTCGCCGTCGATGCCGCCATCCCGGCTGAGTTGGGTGGTGCGGCCTGCATCCTTGAACTGGCGACCATAGCCCATCTTCTGCAGGAGCTGGACAACGACCCTTTCGAAGCTTTCGGGGGTCTTCGAAAGGATCATGTCGATGATCTCTTCGTACTTGGTGCGTTTGTAGATCGAGAAGAGTTCGTAGATCTGGTCTTTTGGCGTCTTGCCGCTTGTGTCCTGCTTGCTGATCAGGGCGGGCAGTGCCTTTTCGGGCTGCGTGACGTCTCCATCGCTCTGTTCGAGCAGTTTTCTTTCAGAGACCCGCTTTCGGACCAGGTCCTTGATCTTGTCGTTGGACGCGTTCACCAGAGACTTGCCTTCTGCGGTGATGGCGTATTTGCCGCGCCCAGGCCGCTGCAGCAGTCCGGCCATGGAAAGATAGCTCAGCGCCCAGGACATGCGGTCGACAAAGATGGAAACCTCTCGGGTTTCGTAGGTCTCGGTCCGGTCTTCTTCGCTGACGTTCAGGCGCTCGGCCAGAGGCAGGATCAGGGACGACTTTTCACGGGGTGCGCCATCCTCCATCAGCGAGAGGAGGGCAACAAGCATGTCGTCATATCGGGGAATGGCCATCTTGTCTGTTCTTGTTGTGGAAGACAGGCCATGATGGATGGCGGCGCCCGGATGATCAATATCCCGTCAGTACCGCTCATCACCCCGATGCTGTCGTTTGTCGGACCACGGGCAGCGATTCCTCACCCCGATGAGGCACCGGGGTGAGGGTAGCCCGCAAAGGTCCGCATGTAGTTGCCTATGCGGACCTTCGGGCTGTACGTCATTACATCCGATAGCTGAGCTTCAGCATCACGTTGCGCGGTGCGCCGGGCAGGTTCATGTTGCCGTTGGCGCCGTGCGAGGAGACGATGTAGCGGGCGTCGGTGATGTTGTAGACGTTGAGCTGCACGCCCCACGGGCCCTGGCGCCACCAAGCGGCGGCGTCGGCCGTCACGTAGCCGGGCAGGCGCACGGTGTTGCCGGCGTTGGCGTAGCGGCTGGCCACCAGGTTGGCGCCGGCACCTACGCCGAAGCCGCCGTCCAGGTCCTTGGTGATCCAGAAGTTGGCGGCGTGGCGCGGGGTGAGGGTGCTGCGCTTGCCTTGCACGGGCTGGCCGTCATTGCGCGAGGGCGAGCGGGTGACCTTGGCGTCGAGGAAGGCGTAGCCCATGATGGCCCGCCAGCCGGGGGCCAGTTCGCCGCTCAGGCTCCACTCGAAGCCGTCGGTGCGACGGGTGCCGATGGTGGCCAGCTGGTTGGTGGCAGGATCGGTGTCGCGGACGTTGGTGCGGTTCAGGCGGAACAGCGAGAAGGTGGTGCTGAGGCGGCCGTCGAGCAGGTCGTACTTGGCACCGATCTCGGTGTTGGTGGTCTGTTCGGGGTCCAGGTTGGCGTTGCCGTTGCTCAGGGCGAAGGCTTCGCCGGAGGGCTGGAAGGAACGGCTCCACGACAGGTAGTACGACTGGGCGGCGTCAGGCTGGTAGACGGCGCCCAGGCGGGGGCTGATGTCGTTGTCGGTGCGCTGCAGCTGGCGGCCGGTGTTGCGCTCGCCGGTTTCCTGCTTGAAGTGGTCATAGCGCAGACCGGCCAGCACTTTCCACTGCTCGTCGATGGAGATCATGTCCTGCACGTACAGGCCCATGGTCTCGAAGCGGCCGAGGTTGTCGTTGGTGGGGTTGCCGCTGGCCAGGCGCGCCAGGGTGGGCAGCACGGGGTTGAAGAGGTCCACGGTGCCGACGTTGCGCTGCGCGTACGAGACCAGATCCTTGTTCTGCTGGCCCAGTTCCAGACCATAGAGCAGCTCGTGCTTCAGGCCGCCCAGGTGGGCCTGCTGGGTGAGTTCGGTCTGGTTGCTCCAGCCGTGTTCACGCCGGAAGATGTTGCCGTGCGCGAGGCTGACGGTGCGGGCCGCGGCGTTGACCGAGGCGGTGGTGGTGTTGTTGCGGTCCAGTTCGTAGTGGTAGTAGCGGGTGGCGTTGCGCAGCGACAGGGTGTCGTCGATGCGATGGGTGATGACGCCGGTGTAGGCCTGGACCTTGGAGTGCGTGTAGTCGGCATCGCGGGCGTTGGCGGCACCGTAGTAGGTGCCCGGGTCCACGTTCACGGGGCGGCCCTGGTAGGCGGGGATGCCGAAGTCGGTCACGCGACGGTCATTCAGGTATTCGGCCTGCAGGAGCACCTGAGTGTCGGGCGAGAACCTGATCTGGGCCGAAGGCGCGATGGCCTTGCGGTCGAGGAACTGCTGGTGGCGGTAGTTGTCAGCCTTCTCGATGGCACCAGTGAGACGCCAGGACAGGCTCTGGTCGCCGGTGGCACGACCCAGGTCGGCTTCCAGTCGACGGTCCTTCCAGGAGCCCAGGCTGAGGTTGGCGGAGGTGATGTCCTTGCCGGGTTTCTTGCTGATGCGGTTGATGAGGCCGCCGGCGGAGCCGCGGCCGTACAGGACGGCGGCAGGGCCCTTGATGACATCGACGCGCTCGATGTTGGAGAGGTCGCGGAAGTACAGGGCGTCGTCGCGGAAGCCGTCGACGTACTGGTCGGTCATGGCCGAGAAGCCGCGGATGGAGACCTGGTCACGCTGGCCGTCGCCGTGCGAGAAGGACACGCCGGGCACGTTCTTCAGGGCGTCCTGCATGGAGTTGACATGCTGGTCTTCCAGGACACGGGCCGGAACGACGTTGATGGTCTGCGGCACATCACGCAGCGGAGCGTTGGTCTTGGTGCCGCTGGTGGCGTCGGGCGTGGTGTAGCCGTCATCCTGGGCGCCGACGACGTTCACGGCGGGCAGGGTGGGGCGGTCGGCTTCCTGAGCGTGAGCAGGGGCAACCAGCGGGGTCGACAGAAGAAGCGCGAAGGGAAGCGCCTTGGCGTTGTGCATGATGGGGAAAAGTGGGGTTGGGATGGGATTCTGAGGTGCAGAGAGCCTGCTTGGTGGGCCCTTTGTGTCGCAATTATAATGAAAGTAATGATCAATACGATATTCGGGCGTATTTAGCAGGCATCAGGCATCAGGCAGCAAGGCAGCAAGGCAGCAGGCAGCAGGCAGCAGGTACCTGCGCAGGGCGCCAAGCTGGATGTCAGGCCGCGATGGGATGGAAGGTTCCGGGGGAGGGCGGCCTGGCTGCCGCCCGGGCTGCAGACGGTCTGTTACTTGACCAGGGTGAGTCCCGGCCGTTCGTCGTGCAGCGGGATGACGCGTCGGGCGGGGGTGCCGGCGTCATCGTCGTTGGCGCCGGTGCGGCCGGCGTCGGCGGCTGCG
>CAUVLK010000197.1:0-5505 GCA_963552635.1 uncultured Lautropia sp.
GCGCTGCCTGCCACGCTGTTCTACGGCCGTGACGGGAGCCTCCAGGACATCCGCATCGGGGCGCTGTCCAAGGCGACGCTGCAGGAGCGCATCGAGCGGCTGCGGCGCTGAATCGGTGGCTGGCCGCGTCAGCCGCCCGATTCCGGTGCTTCCGAGCGATTGGTGTGGCGCTCCAGTCGGGCCTGCAGGGCTGACAGGATGCTGGCGATGGCCCAGTAGATGAGGGCAGCGCTGATGTACATCGCAAACACTTCGAAGGTGCGGGCCGTGATGAGCTGGGACTGGCGCAGCAGTTCCGGCACCTGGATGGTGGCGGCCAGCGAGGTGTCTTTCACCAGGGCGATGAAGCTGTTGCCCAGCGGCGGCAAGGCCGTGCGGGCGGCCTGGGGCACGATGATGCGGCGCAGGGTCTGGCGGCGGTTCATGCCCAGGCTGGCGGCGGCCTCCCACTGGCCGGCATCGATCTGGGCGATGGCGGCGCGCAGCGTCTCGCAGGTGTAGGCGGCCGTGTTGAGCGAGAACCCGATGATGGCCGCAGGCAGGGGATCGAGCTGCAGGCCGATCTCGGGCAGGCCGTAGTAGATGATGAAAAGCTGCACCAGCAGCGGCGTGCCACGAAAGAACGAGACGTAGAAGCGCACCAGCCACTGGATGGGTCGGCGCGCATACAGCCGGCCCAGAGCCAGCAGGAATCCCAGCAGCAGGCCGAAGAACATGCCGCTCAGGCTGAGCAGCACGGTGAAGCGCGCACCGCTCAGCAGATCGGGCAGGGATTCGAGGACGAGAGACAGGGTTTCGGACATGCCCGGTGGTGAGTCACTGTACGTTGGTCACGTCCGTATCGAACCACTTGTTGGACAGCTTGGCCAGGGTGCCGTCGGCCCGCAGTTTTTCCAGCGCCTGGTCGATGGCCTTGTGCAGGCTTTCATCGGACTTGCGGATGGGAATGCCGGAGGTCTGGCGCGAGAAGGCCGGACCGCCCAGGGCAAAGCGATTCCTGCTTTGCTTGACCTGGTAGAGCGCGGCCAGCCGATCCACCAGCACGGCATCCAGGCGTCCCACGGCCAGATCCTGGTTCTTGGTGGGATCGTCTTCGTAGGTGCGCACTTCGGCCGACGGCACGGTGCGACGGGCCCATTCCTCGTAGTTGGTGCCCAGACCCACGCCCACCTTCTTGCCAGCCAGTGCACTGGGGGATTGCAGCGTGTCGGCGTCCTTCGCGCGGGTGACGGCCTGGATGCCGGAGACGGTGTAGGGCTGGCTGAAGCGGTATTTCTTCTGGCGTGCGTCGGTGATGGTGACCTGGTTGATGATCACGTCGGTGCGGCCGGAATCCAGGGCGGCCAGCAGGCCGTCCCACTTGGTGGGCTGGAACTGCGCCTTCACGCCCAGGGTCTCGGCCAGGGCATTGCCCAGGTCGATCTCGAAGCCGACGAACTGGCCTTTCTCGTCCTGGTAGTTGAAGGGCGGATAGGTGCCCTCGATACCGATGCGCAGCGTGCCGCGCTTCTGGATGGCGTTCAGGGCGTCGTCGGCCGCTGTGGCGGGCGCGGCAGCCAGCAGGGTGGTGCCGGCCAGCAAGGCGGAGGCGCTCGCCAGCAGGCGGCGGCGCAGGACGTCAGGTTTCATGGTGGCGTGTCCGGGAAGGGGTTTCTGGGGAGGGCAACATGCTTGCGGGGGTCAGCGCACCAGCACGCGGCCTGGGCCGGTTTCCATGTGTCCGATGGCGGTAGCCTGCGCAAAACCAGACCGGTTGAAGCACTTCAGCACGTCGTCGGCTGCTTCGGGGGCGCAGGCCACCAGCAGTCCGCCAGCTGTCTGCGGGTCGGTCAGCAGGTCCTGCAGGAAGGGCGGTGCATCGGGGGTCATGTCGACATCGGCGCCATAGGAAGCCCAGTTGCGGCCCGAAGCTCCTGTCCGGATGCCGGCCGAGGCCAGCTCGATGACATCCTTCAGGAACGGCACGGCACGTCCGTTGATGCGGGCCGTCAGCCCTGAACCCCGGGCCATCTCCAGCGTGTGGCCCAGCAGGCCGAAGCCGGTGACATCGGTCATGGCATGCACGCCGGGCAGACGCGCCAGCTCGGGGCCGGGCCGGTTGAGCCGCGTGGTGGCGTCGATCATCGTGGCATAGTCGCTTTCGTCGAGCTGGCCTTTCTTGAGGGCGGCTGAATAGATGCCCACGCCCAGCGGCTTGCCGAGAATGAGGACATCGCCTGCCTGGGCGCCGCTGTTGCGCTTGAGATCCTTCGGATCGACCGTACCGATGGCCACCAGGCCGTAGATGGGCTCCACCGAGTCGATGGAGTGGCCGCCCGCCAGAGGCACGCCGGCGTCACGGCAGACCGATTGACCGCCTTCCAGGATGCGGGCGATGACATCGTGCGGCAGCACGTTGATGGGCATGCCGACGACGGCCAGCGCCATGATGGGCTGCCCCCCCATGGCGTAGACATCGGACAGTGCGTTGGTGGCCGCAATCCGCCCGAAGTCGTAGGGGTCGTCGACAATGGGCATGAAGAAATCGGTGGTGGCCACGATGGCCTGGTGCTCGTTGATGCGGTAGACGGCAGCATCATCGGCGGTCTCGGTGCCCACCAGCAGGTCGGGGAAGAGCTGGGGCGGCACGCTGCTTCTGGCCAGCAGGTCAGTCAGCACGCCCGGGGCGATCTTGCAGCCGCAGCCGCCGCCGTGTGAGAGAGAGGTGAGGCGCGGGGTGTCGGGGGTGGAAGCGGTCATGGCATGTGTCCTGGTTGGCAGGGGATATGCTCATTCTATAGCGGGCGCCTGGCGGAGGCGCGGGCCCCATCCGGATTGTTCATGCGGACGGTCTGTCGGATGGGCGGGCACGGCGGTGACAGCGCTCTCCATTCTAGGAATCCTTGAATCGTTGATGCCTGCCGACCTAGTGCATCAGGCGGCTGTGACTGAGCTGTCAGGCTATCACCGAGCTGTCTGCGGTGAGGGTGCGGTCAGTGCGTCTGGTGGTGTTGCCGCTGGGGCTTGTTCCGATTTCTTGGGCAGCCGTGGAACATGATGGTGATCGCTGGTGTGGCGAGGGGGGATGCACTCAGATCAGAATGCTGTCGACGACTTCCGGCCTGGGGGTGCGGGGCGGTTCGTGGATCATCTCCAGCAGTGATGTTTCCACCTGATGGGAAAGTGCCTGCAGGGGCAGGTCGTTGGGGTCGCGGCCGAAGGGGTTTTCCAGTTCGGCGCCCAGGGCTTCCAGGGCCAGGAAGGTGTAGGCGATGAAGCAGACGATGACCGGGGTCATCAGGCCGATGCCGTCGAGCAGGCCGAAGGGCAGCCAGAAGCAGTACAGGTAGGCGCAGCGGTGGATGATGACCGAGTAGGGAAAGGGCAGCGGGGTGTCGGCGATGCGTTCGCAGCCGGACAGGGCGGTGCTCAGTTCATGCAGGTTGCGCTCGAAGGCGGTGGCGATGGGCGGGGTGACTTCCCCGGCCTTCAGGCGTTCGCCCAGCCATTCGCTGGCCAGCAGCAGGGCCATGGCGGGCCGGTGTTCGGCCTGCAGTACACGTTGGCTGTCGGCTTCGTCCAGGAACAGGTGGATGTCCGTGCTGGGGTCGGTGCGGGCCAGCTGGTGCTTCAGCAGGTGGGCGAAGGCGCACAGATACAGGATCATCGGCCGGGCAAGAGGCCGGTTGCTGGACAGGGTGAGCGCCTGACGGCCGAGTGATCGGGTGGCGGCCAGGACCTGTCCCCACAGGGTGCGGGCTTCCCAGTAGCGGGCGTAGCTGGTGCTGTTGCGAAAGCCCAGGAAGATGGCCAGCGACACGCCGATGAGGGAGAAGGGCACGAAGTTGAGCGAGACCTTCCAGTCCAGGATCTGGCCATGCAGTGCCGTGACCAGCGTGGCAAACAGCGTGATGATGATGAGCTGCGGGCTGATGGTGGGCAGGATGGAGCCGCGCAGCACGAAGAGCATGCGCAGCCAATGCGGGCGGGAGCGGACGATCATGGCGCAGGGGCAGGTCGGAGCAGGTCCGTGCTGGAGTCGTGTTCACCCGGGGCGGCGGTCGCGCGGGGCTGCGCGGCGCTTGCCGGGGGCGAAGGGCGGAATTCTACGTGCCGCCGACGGATGGCCAGAGCACGGGCTGACGGAAGGCGATGCTGACCGGCTTTCCCGTATGATTGTGGGATCACGGGCAAGGCGCTCGGGGGGTCTGACCGGTTGCGTGACCGCGGTCGGATAGCGCCCAGCCTTGCCATTGGAGCATTCTTGGCCATTCTTTCAGAGGAGCGTCGATGGGACGGATGAGAAAGGCGTGGGGATACCGGTCGGTGCTGGCCGGTCTGGCTGTGGGCCTGACGATGACGGGAGGATCTGTGATGGCGGCCGATGAGGCAACGCCGGCGGCGGGACAGGCTGCCGGGCAGGGCGGGGCGGCGGCTCCGGCCCAGGTGGATGGGCTTCTGACGATCCGGAGCCGGTATTCGGTGTCGGATTCGATCAAGCGGGTGCAGGAGGCACTGCTGGCCAAGGGCCTGACGGTGTTCACCGTCATCGATCACCAGAAGGCGGCGCAGCAGCATTCGCTGGAGATGCCGGCCGCCAGCGTGATCGTTTTTGGCAATCCCAAGGTGGGCACGCCGATGATGGTGCAGTCGCCGACGCTGGCGATCGACCTGCCGTCGAAGGTGCTGGTGTGGGAAGACAGCCAGGGCAACGTGTATGCGTCGATGAACACGGCGGCCTGGATGGCGCAGCGTCATCATCTGTCCCCCGATGTTCTGGCCCCGCTGGCCGGGCTGGAAAAGCTGATTCCGGCCACGCTGGGACAGTGAGGGCGTGACTCGCAGCACCCCGTGAGCGGCCCCTCATCGGGCTGTCATGGGGCCGGGCAGGTGCCCGGAAAGGGAAACCGGATCCGGCACGCGGTGTGCACGGATCCGGTTCTGGGTGTGGTCTGAATCGGGGGCCTGCATGGGCCGGGGGGCGTCCCCGGCCGTTCCGTGGTGGCCACGGTAGCCGGGCCTTGATGAAGGCAGAGGGTGGACTAAGCTGCCCCCCGGATGAAGGTGCTCTCGATGAGCCAGACCGTGTAGCCGATGTAGCCGGCCAGCAGCAGGCACCCTTCCAGCCGGTTGATGCGCCCTGGGCGGGACTTGCCGAAGTTGTAACCCAGGACGAACAGCGCCAGGGTCAGCACGCACATGACCGGGATGTCGCGGCTCAGCAGTTGGGTTTCAACGGACATGGGCTGGATGACGGCTGCCAGGCCAACGACGCCCAGGGTGTTGAAGAGGTTGGAGCCGATGACGTTGCCCAGCGCCAGGTCGTCCTCGCCCTTGCGGGCAGCGGCCACGGACGAGGCCAGCTCGGGCAGCGAGGTGCCGACCGCCACGATGGTCAGACCGATGATCAGGTCGCTGACACCGAAGCCGTGGGCGATTTCCACCGCTCCCCAGACCAGCACGCGCGAGCTGATGACCAGAAGCGCCAGGTCGATGATCAGCCAGAAGAGGATGGGGCGGATGGAC
>CAUVLK010000198.1:0-5503 GCA_963552635.1 uncultured Lautropia sp.
GCAGTTCGACTATGCGCTGCAGTCGGCAGACATCCGGGGCGTCGCGGCGCTGCGGTGCTTTGGGGCGGAAGGGTTGATGGGCTGATTGCCAGCCCCCTCGCTCAGACGCCCAGATACGCCTTGCGGATGTCGTCGTTGGCCAGCAGGTTCTGGCCGCTGTCTTCCAGCACGATGCGGCCGTTTTCCAGCACGTAGCCACGGTCGGCCAGCTGCAGGGCGCGGTTGGCGTTCTGTTCCACCAGGAAGACGGTGACGCCTTCGCTGCGGATCTTCTGGATGATCTCGAAGATCTGGGCAATGATCAACGGCGCCAGGCCCAGCGTGGGCTCGTCGAGCAGCAGCAGGCGCGGGCGCGACATCAGGGCGCGGCCGATGGCCAGCATCTGCTGTTCGCCGCCGGACATGGTGCCGGCGCGCTGGTGGGCACGCTCGCGCAGGCGTGGGAACAGGTTGAAGGCGTGCTCCAGGCCGGCCTCGATGTCTTCGCGGTTCTGGAAGAAACCGCCCATCTGCAGGTTCTCGGTGACGGTCATGTCGGCAAAGACGCGCCGGCCCTCGGGCGAGATGGCGATGCCGTTGCGCATGATCTGCGGGGTGTCCAGTCGGGCGATGTCCTGACCTTCAAAGCGGATGTGGCCGGTGGCGGCGCGCGGGTTGCCGCAGACGGTCATCAGCAGGGTGGTCTTGCCGGCGCCGTTGCTGCCGATGAGGGTGACGATCTCGCCGCGGTTCACGACGAGGCTCACGTCATCCAGCGCCTGGATGGGGCCGTAGAAGGTGCTGACGCCTTCCAGTTGCAGCATGGGGGCGGCGCCATCGCTGGGCTGGCCCGTGGTGTGGTTGGAAGCCATGGTCTTACGCTTCTCCCAGGTAGGCCTTGATCACCCGCTCGTCGTTGCGCACGGCTTCGGGGGTGCCGGTCATGATGGGCTTGCCGTGCTCCATCACCAGGATGCGTTCGGAGACGTTCATCACCAGTTTCATGTCGTGTTCGATGAGCAGCACGGCCACGTTGAATTCGGTGCGCAGCCGGCGGATGAGGTCCTGCAGGTCGACCTTTTCCTGGGGGTTGAGGCCGGCGGCGGGTTCATCCAGCATCAGCAGCCGCGGCCGGGTGATCATGCAGCGGGCGATCTCCAGCCGGCGCTGATGGCCGTAGGCCAGGTTGCCGGCCTCGCGGTTGGCGTATTCGCGCAGGCCCATGAAGTCCAGCCACTGGGCGGCATGGCGGATGGCCTCGGCCTCGGCGCGGCGGTAGGAGGGCAGGCGCAGCAGGCCCGCCAGCAGGCCGCTCTGCACCTGGGTGTGCTGGGCCACCAGCAGGTTTTCCAGCACGGTGAGCTGCTTGAAGAGGCGCACGTTCTGGAAGGTGCGCACCAGGCCGTGGCGGGCCACCTGATGGCTGGGCTTGCCGGCGATCTCGTGGCCATCCAGCCGGATGCTGCCCCCGGTGGGCCGGTAGAAGCCGCCGATGCAGTTGAAGACGGTGGTCTTGCCGGCACCGTTGGGGCCGATGATGGCGAAGATCTCGTCGGGGGCGACCGTCAGCGACACGCCGTCGACGGCCAGCAGGCCGCCAAAGCGCATGGTGAGGTCCTGGACGGCCAGCAGGGGGCCGGGCTTGCGGGCGCTGTCAGGGGCGTTCATGGGATCGTGGCTCATCGGGTCAGCTCCACATGCGGGCGCTTGACGGGCAGCAGGCCCTCGGGACGCCAGATCATCATCAGCACCATCACCAGACCGAAGATCAGCATCCGGTAGTCGGCGAACTCGCGAGCCATTTCGGGCAGCACGGTGAGGATGATGGCGGCCAGGATGACGCCCAGCTGCGAGCCCATGCCGCCCAGCACGACGATGGCCAGGATCAGCGCCGATTCGATGAAGGTGAAGGATTCGGGGTTGACCAGGCCCTGGCGGGCGGCAAAGAACGCACCGCCAAAGCCGGCGAACATGGCGCCCAGCGTGAAGGCCGAGAGCTTGATGCGGGTGGGGTTGAGGCCCAGCGAGCGGCAGGCGATCTCGTCCTCGCGCAGGGCCTCCCAGGCGCGGCCCACCGGCATGCGCACCAGGCGGTTGGACACGAACAGCGTGACCAGCGCCAGCACCAGCGCCATCAGGTACAGGTAGATGACCATGTCCTGGTTGGAGAACTTCCAGCCCATCAGCTGGTGGAAGGTCTGGGCGCCGGCCTCGCTGGCCTTGCGGCTCATTTCATAGCCGAACACGGTGGGCTTGGGAATGCCGGAAATGCCGTCGGGGCCGCCGGTCCAGTCCGTGAGGTTGATGAGCAGCAGGCGGATGATCTCGCCAAAGCCCAGGGTAACGATGGCTAGGTAGTCGCCCCGCAGCCGCAGCACCGGAAAGCCCAGCAGGAAGCCGAAGAGTGCGGCCATGGCGCCGGAGACGGGCAGGGCCTGCCAGAAGCCCCAGCCCAGCCACTGGTAGAGCAGGGCGTAGGTGTAGGCGCCCACGGCGTAGAAGCCCACGAAGCCGAGGTCGAGCAGGCCGGCAAAGCCCACCACGATGTTGAGCCCCAGCGCCAGCATGACGTAGATGAGCACGACGGTGGCGATGTCGACCTGGTTGCGGCTGCCGAAGAAGGGCCAGACGATAGCGGCCAGGATGATCAGGGCAACGAGCACCCGCTGGCCGGTGGGCGTGCGGTGGACGAAGTTGAGCCTTTCGGCGCCGGGCAAGCGGAGCGAGAGGCCGCCGAAGACGCGCGCCAGTGCCGGGCGCAGCAGCTGGATGACGAAGACGGCGGCGCAGGCGATCAGCACCAGGTTCCAGTGGGTCTCGATGTGGGTGCGTGTGCCTTCGCGCACCAGTTGCAGGCCCAGCACCGGGATGGTGAGGCCAGCCGTGACCAGCGCGGCCACGAGGGCATTACGAAGCGTGCTGGCCATCAGACTTTCTCCACTTCGGGTTTGCCCAGCAGCCCGCTGGGGCGGAACAGCAGGATGAGGATCAGCAGGCCGAAGGCCACGATGTCCTTGTACTGCGCGGAGATGAAGGCAGCCGCGAAGGTTTCGGCCAGACCCAGCAGCACGCCGCCCAGCATGGCGCCGGGAATGCTGCCGATGCCGCCCAGCACCGCAGCGGTGAACGCCTTGATGCCGGCGATGAAGCCGATGAAGGGATTGAGCTTGCCGATGGTGATGGCAATGAGCACGCCGCCCACCGCGGCCAGCACTGCGCCCAGCACGAAGGTGAAGGAGATGACGCGGTTCGTGTCGATGCCCAGCAGCCGGGCCATCTGCATGTCCTGCGAGCAGGCGCGTGAGGCGCGGCCCATGCGCGAGTGGCGGATGTAGAGCGACAGCCCCACCATCAGCACCACGGTCACGACGATGATCAGGATCCGCGACCAGGAGAAGGTCACGTCGAAGTCGCCGAACGGGATGTCGATGCCGCCGGAAATGAGCGAGGGCACCGCCATGTCGCGCGAGCCCTGGCCCAGCGCCACCCAGTTCTGCAGGAAGATGGACATGCCGATGGCGGAAATGAGCGCCACGAGGCGGGGGCCGCCGCGCACCGGACGGTAGGCGATGCGCTCGACGCTGTAGCCATACAGGGCGGTGACGATCATGGCCATGGCCAGCATCAGGCCGATGGCAAGCGGCAGCGGCACGCTGCCCTGGGTGCCCAGGGCGGAGAGCGTGACCAGGCCCACGTAGGCACCGATCATGTAGATCTCGCCGTGGGCGAAGTTGATCATGCCGATGATGCCGTACACCATGGTGTAGCCGATGGCGATCAGGGCGTAGATGGCTCCGAGCGAAAGCCCGTTGAAGGTCTGCTGGACGATCTGCGGTAAGTATTCGGACATGGAAGCGACGACGGCACCGGGCGCGGCACAACCCTGCCGGCCAAGGGGCGAACGGCAGCGGGCGCGACAGGTGGGCGTCCTGTTCGGGGCTGGAGGGGGAGGCGCGGGCAGGCTCCGTGAGGGCCTGTCCGATCCTTCCATGAAGGTCGGGACCTTTGTCCGGGGATGGCGGACGCGGTACCCCGCCGGCAGGGGGTGACCGGAGGAGGGTTCATGCCGCACGGGCGCCTTGTGGGCATGGCGGCAGGACACATTCCGGGCGTCTGGCCCGAAACGAACCTGTAATGATAAGCCGGGAAGGGAGCGGGCGCCATTGCGCCCATGCTGTCAGTCAGGGCGACAGGGGGGGCTGGCGCCCGGGGCAAGCGATAGACGATTTGTGCTCAGGGTCTGAAGGGGGCAGGCCTGAGCAATGAGGGAAGCATCGACAGGTCGTCGCTGACGCGGGGAGTGCTGCCGAAATGTGGCATCGGCAGCGCCTGTCGTTCCGCCATGAAAAAAGCCCCGGCCGTGCTGGCCGGGGCGCTGGCGTCATGTTTTGCCTGGTTTACTTGGCCAGCGTCTTGCTGCCGTCCTTGTGCCAGGTGTAGACCACGTAGGGGTAGCTTTCCAGGTCGCCCTGCGCGGTCCACTTCAGCTCACCCACCGGGGTCTTGACGGTGTTGGCGTGCAGCCATTTGGCCACTTGCTCGGGGTCGTCGCTGCCGGTGGCCTTGATGCCGTCGACGATGGCCTGCACGGCGGCGTAGGCCGAGAGCTGGAAGGCGCCGCTGGCGTCACGCTTCTTGGCCTGGAAGGCCTTCACGATGGCGGCATTGGCCGGATCGGCGGAGAAGTCCTTGGGCAGCGTCAGCAGCATGCCTTCCACGGCATTGCCGGCGATGGCGTTGATGTCGGGGTTGCCCGCACCTTCGGGGCCCATGAACTTGGCCTTCACGCCCTGTTCGGCCGCCTGACGCAGCAGCAGGCCCATCTCGGGGTGGTAGCCGCCGTAGTAGACGAAGTCCACGCCCTGGCTGCGCAGCTTGGTGATGATGGCGGAGTAGTCGGCATCACCCGCATTGATGCCCTCGAAGAGCACGGGCTTGAGGCCGGCCTTTTCCAGCGTGACGCGCACCGCGTTGGCAATGCCCTGACCGTAGGACTGCTTGTCGTGCAGGATGGCGACCTTCTTGGGCTTGGCCACGTCCAGGATGTACTGGGCAGCAGCAGGGCCCTGCTGGTCGTCACGGCCCGTGACGCGGAAGATGTATTCGTAGTTCTTGCCGTCGGTGAGCGCGGGCGCGGTGGCCGACGGGGTGATCATCAGCACGCCTTCTTCATCGTAGATGGCGGCCGCGGCAATGGTGGCGCCCGAGCAGACGTGACCCACCACGAAGTGGATGTCCACGTTGATGGCGCGGTTGGCGGCGATGGGGCCCTGCTTGGGTTCGCAGGCGTCGTCGATGACGACCCCTTCCAGCTGCTGGCCATTGACGCCACCGGCGGCGTTGATCTGCTCGATGGCGGTGAACGCGCCTTCACGGACCATGCTGCCGTACTGGGCGACGGGGCCGGTGGTGGGGCCGGGCAGCGCAATGCGCAGGGTGTCGGCGGCCTGGGCGGCGGTGGCCATCAGGCCGGAGAGGGCCAGGGCGGCCAGGAGGGCGGAGGGACGGAAGTTCATCATGGTGG
>CAUVLK010000199.1:0-5464 GCA_963552635.1 uncultured Lautropia sp.
GAAGTCCGGGTCGGAGCCCATCTGGGCCAGCCGGTCGACGAAACGGCGCATCGGGTGGTCGGGGCGCGCAAAGAAGCTGGCGTCCAGCAGCGCGGCCTTGAACGCCGCCACCTGCAGCCGCAGCAGCTGCTGCTTGATGGCGTTGGCGATGGCGTCGTCCTCGTAGACCAGCTGGAACACCTGGGCGACGGTCTCGATGATCAGTCGGTCCAGCGGCGAGCCGTGCGTCTGGGCGGCGGCCGAGGACTGCTGGCGCATCTCCTGCATCACCACGCCGACAGCCTCGGGGCTGTTGGCTTCCTCGGTACGGGCCTGCAGCTCGCTCAGAACCGCCATCAGCTGGTCGGAGGTGGCCTGCTTGTGGGCGGCCATCTGGGCGTCGTTGCCGAAGTTGCGCGGATCGGCCAGATAGCGGGTGGCCTGGGCCAGCACGGCCGGGCTCTGTTCGCTACCGCTGCCGATCTGGTCGGCCCACTGACCGATCTCGGTCTCGGAGACGTCGATCACGCCGTAGCCATTTGCCCTGCCCCCGCGGCTGCTGCCCTGGCCGCCGTGCTCGTCGTGTTCGGCGCCCTCGCCCAGCGGGTCGCCCTGCTCGCTGCTTCCGTACTGGGACGTACGGGACTTGGAGATGCTGTAGCGCAGCTCGGGCAGGATGCCGTAGGCGATGAGCCTGCGGTTCACGTCCTGGTACAGCTCGATCAGCTCGACCGTGAGCTTGGGCTCGAACAGGTCCAGCAGGAACGACGCCGTGCCGTCACCGGCCCGCACCTGGTGCTGGGTCAGAATGCCGCGCAGCACTTCGAAGATGATGTCCGGCGCGATCGGGTATTCGTTCTCGGCAAACCAGTCCTGCTGCAGCAGCGCGCCGAAGCGGGCGCGCAGGCCGTCGGCCAGTTCCTCGTCCATCCGGCGGCGGGCACGGGCCGAGATGCGTGCGACCAGCAGCTGGTCGCGCATGGTGTCATCGTCCACCAGACGCAGCGTCGGCGGCTCGTCCTGGACGACGGTGGTTTCAGGGGTGCTGTAGCTGCCGTCGGGGGCCACCCCGGTGCGTTCCTTCCAGCTGCGGGCGCAGCCGACCTCGAACTGCTGCTCGATGCTGGCCTTGCCATTGCGCAGGATGTCCAGCGCCACGTTGAGCTGATCCTGCTTTTCCCAGTTGGTCTCCTCGACGATGCGCTCGATCAGCCCGTCCACCACGGCCACGTAGGCGTTGCGGAAGCTCCGGTTGAGCGCGATCAGGATGGGTTGGCGGATCTCCCGCAGGATTGCCAGGTGACTGGCATCGATGTCGGTACCGGTGATTGGCACAAGAGGCTCCCGGGCAAGCTTTCAGGGACTTACTTGCAGGGAGGATGCCAGTTTGTGGGCAGAAGTCTGCTGCCCGCCGTCTATTCGACCGACATCGGCCGACTGCCGGTCGGCGCGATGTCTTGCCGGCCACAGGGGTGGCCACGCGGTGCGCCGGCGGACACCATATGGATCGTGAATGGATCACGGGCCGCCAGGGTCTCGGGACGGGATGGAAGCGCCCTTCGACGACCCCGTTTCGGGGCCGTCGATGCGGGCTCGGCCGTCCCCGGTCGGTCCCCTTTTACTGGGCCGGCTTCCGGATGTGGCGCTGGGCCACCGTGCGCATCGTCACCAGTTCCTCGGCGCTGCTGGGGTGCAGCGGCATGGTCTGGTCCAGATCGCGCTTGGTCACGCCCATGCGCAGCAGCGTGGCCATCACCTGGACCACTTCGGCCGAGTCCGGGCCCAGCAGCTGCACGCCCAGAACCCGATCCGTGCTGGCATCCACCAGGATCTTCTGGTGGACCCGCTCCTGGGTGCCCGAGAGCGTGGCCTTCAGCGTGCGGAAGCTGTTGCGGTAGACATCCACCACGGCGCAGCGTTCCACCGCCTGCTCCTCGTTCAGGCCCACCGTGCCCAGCTCTGGCGTGGAGAAGATGGCCGTGGGAATGAAGTCCAGATCCGCCACCCAGGGCTTCTTGCCATAGGTGGTGTCGGCAAAGGCGTGGCCCTGGCGAATCGCCACCGGCGTGAGGCTGACCTGGTTGGTCACGTCGCCCACGGCGTAGATGCCGGGCACCTGGGTGCGCGAGAGCTCGTCCACGCGGATCTCGCCCGCCTTGCCCGTCTCCAGGCCCACCGTTTCCAGACCCAGGTTGCGGGTGGCTGGCCGGCGGCCGGTGGCGATCAGCACCTGGTCCACGTCCAGCGTGCTGTCATCGTGCAGCGTGATGCGGATGGAACCATCCGGCTGCCGATCCAGACGCTTGAGCGTGGTGTTCATCCGCATGTCGATGCCCTTGTCACGGTAGGTCTCGACAATGAGGTCCGCCATCTGCACGTCAAAGCCGCGCAGCACCCGCGGGCCGCGATGGATCTGCGTGACCTTCGCACCCAGACCATGGAAGATGCCGGCAAATTCCACCCCGATGTAGCCGCCGCCCACCACCGCGATCCGCTTCGGGAACACGGGCAGGTCGAAGACCTCGTTGGAGCTGATGGCCAGCTCCACGCCGGGCAGGTCCTCGGGCATCACCGGTTCACCACCGGTGGCGATGAGCACCTCCTTCGCCGTCACTTCCTGGCGGCCATCCGGCGTGTCGATGGCCAGCCGGTTGGGGCCCAGGAAGCGGGCGTATCCGCCAAAGCGCTTCACGCCGGCCTTGTCCAGGTTGGCGGAGTAGGCGCCTTCCAGCCGCGTGATCTCGGCATTCTTGGCAGCCACCAGCTTTTCCCAGTCGAAGGTGGCCGGGGACACGTTCCAGCCGAAGCCCCGGCTTTCCTCGAAGCTCTGCGGGAAGCGCGAAGCGTATACCAGCAGCTTCTTGGGCACGCAGCCGCGGATGACGCAGGTGCCGCCGTAGCGGAAGCCCTCGGCAATGCCCACACGCGCGCCGTGCTGGGCCGCGATGCGGGCCGCACGCACGCCGCCCGAGCCGCCACCGATGACGAAAAGATCGAAGTCGAAAGAGGATTGGGTCATGGAATGGAGAATGATCGGAAGGAAGGGCCGGACGGGGCAATCCGTCCGGTGGGAGGCAAGGTCACTTCGTGCCGAAGATCCGGTCGCCGGCGTCACCCAGACCGGGCAGGATGTAGCCGTGATCGTTCAGGCAGCGGTCGATAGCGGCCGTGAAGATGGGCACGTCCGGGTGGGCATTCTGCAGGGTCTCGATGCCCTCGGGCGCGGCCAGCAGACAGACGAACTTGATGGAGCGCGGTCGGGTTTCCTTGATGCGGCTGATGGCCGCCACGGCCGAGTGCCCGGTGGCCAGCATCGGGTCGACGGCGATCACGTCACGTCCGTCCATGTCCGGCGGCATCTTGAAGTAGTACTCGACGGCCTGCAGCGTCTCGGGGTCACGGTACAGCCCGATGTGGCCCACCCGGGCGCCGGGCACGACGCTGAGAAAGCCGTCCAGAATGCCGCTGCCGGCCCGCAGGATGGAGACCAGACACAGCTTCTTGCCGTCGATCAGGCCCGACTGCATGGTCTCGAGGGGGGTCTGGATGGTCACCTCGTGCATCGGCATGTCGCGCAGCACTTCGTAGGCCAGCAGGGCGCTGAGTTCGCTCAGCAGCCGGCGGAAGTTGTTGGTGCTGGTCTCGACCTTGCGCATCAGCGTAAGCTTGTGCTGGACCAGCGGATGTTCGACGACTGTTACGTGGGCACGATCCATGGCAGTGTTGACTCCTATCCGGGAAAACCCCGGCAGACTAGCATGGATCGCGTCGGGTTGCTGGGTCACGACGAAAAATGGAACCGAGGCGAACGAACGGATGAAGCAGGTGGTGATCATCGGAGGGGGACTGGCAGGCTGCGCCAGTGCCGAAGCGTTCTCGCGCCGGGGCTGGCAGGTGCAGGTGCTGGAAGCGCGCGACCGGCTGGGGGGCGCGGTGGCGGGTCTGCCGCTGATTGCCCAGCATCCGGGCCTGACGCCCGATTTCGACCTGCGCAGCCGCCTGCTCGTGCAGGCCATGCAGCTGCATGGCCGCCTGCGTGCCGGGCCGGCGGCAGACCTGGCCCCGGCCTTTGAAGTCTGCGGGCGGCTGCAGCCGATGGACCGGACGCGGGCCGAGCGCTGCGTGGCGCATGTGGACAGCGCGGTAGCACGGGTGGCGTCGGCGATGCCGGTCCGGCGCTGGCCGCTGGATGAGGTTCCGGCGGGCGGCCTGCCTGCACGGGATGGATACCCAGGTACCAATAAGGCTGTACGAGGGCTGGAAGGCTGCGGTGTCTGGTTTCCCGACTGTGCCGCCGTCTCGCCCCGGCGGTGGTGGCAGGCGGTGCAGCAGCGCCTGGGGGTGAGCGTGAGCATGGGCATCAGGGTCGGCCGGGTGGCTGCCACGGCGACCGGCTGGCGGGTTGTCGATGACCAGGGGAACAGGGTGGCCGATGCCGATGTGGTGGTATTGGCCTGCCGTGAACAGGCCCTGACGCTGGCAGGCATGCAGGAGGCCGATCATGGCCGCCTGCGGCTGAGTGCCGCCCGGGTGTGGCTGGCGCGGGCCGATGGCGGCCCGCCCGATGAAGACCCCGGACACCCTGCCCTGTTGCCGATGACCAGCGGCCGTGGCCTGGTGCTGACACGGCCCGGCAGCTTCTGGCTGCGCTCGGAAGAAGTGCACGCGTACTGGTTGCAGGCGGGTGAGGCCGACAGCGACGAAGACCCGGATGTCAGAGCCTTTCTGGAGCGGCCCGAATCCTGGCAGCCTAGTGCCATTGGCGAGCGTCTGCAGCTGCGCGACAACCTGCCGATGATCGGCCCGGCGCCGGACCTGACGGCCATTGCCGCCCATGCCGATGACCTGGCACGTAACGACCGGCTGCCGATGCCGCAGCGGGAAGGCCTGTACCTGCTGACCGGCATGGCGGGCCGGGGGGCGCTCTACGCCGTCATCGGCGCCGAGATGATTGCCGCCCGCGCCTGCGGCGAGCCGGATGTGATGGACGCGCGGCTGGCTGCGGCCGTCTCCCCTGCCCGCTTCATCAAGCGGCGGCTGCAGCGGGCGTGGAGTGGGCGGGAGAAGGATCTTGGGCGGGGTTCGTGAGTGTGTGGGCCTGTTGAAAAACATGATTGATGAACTGAACCGTCCCGGGTATCGAGGAGGCTCCTTGGTTTGAGTCAGGCAGGCACGGGCTGCACCTGCTGACTGCGATAGTAGTTTGCCTCAGCTTCGGCTGGCGGGATGTAACCGAGCGGCTCAAGTAATCGATGATTGTTGAACCAACAGACCCATTCGAGCGTAGCCCAGGCCTGGCGCCGGGCCTGAGTCGGTCCTGCAAAATCCAATCCCGTCCGTTTCCAACCTAACTTGCGGCCAGTTTCGGCCCATGGGACCGGCTTATGCCAGCAGACAGCCATAGCCCAAGCACCCGAGTCAGGACCGCAGAGCGCCTTTGAGCCAGCACCTGTCCAATCGATGATCCGCCTTTAGATGACCAATC
>CAUVLK010000200.1:0-5445 GCA_963552635.1 uncultured Lautropia sp.
ACGGCCCCCAGAAAGATGGTCCAGACCGGGCCGATCATGCCCACCTGCGCTGCCTTGCCTGCCCCCAGGTGATTGACGGAGGCCGTGGTCAGAAAGAGCGGGAAGACGGTGCAGAAGATGGCCGTCATCAGGGCGATGCCCTGCACTTCAGTCGGCTGGCGAAACAGGTCGCCCCCGCCGACCAGCAGCGCCTGGGTCACGCAGAGCACGCAGGCCACCAGGCTGGCCCAGGCCGTCAGTCGCATGGGCCCCAGGCGGCGGACCATTTCGCCCGCGCCCACCAGGTAGAAGGAATAGCTGAGGCAGCTGCCCAGCACCAGGGCGCTGCCCAGCGGCACATTGACCTGAAGACTGCCGTCCAGATCGTGCAGGTAGACGAGGATCACGCCCAGATAGCTGACACCCAGCGCCGTCCACTGGGTGCGGCTGACCGGACGCTTGAGCCAGAACACGGACAGCAGCAGCACGAAGGTGGGACCCAGATAAAGCAGCACCCGCTCCAGGCCAGCCGAGACGTATTGCAGCCCCAGGAAGTCCAGGTAGCTGGCCAGGTAATAGCCCGAAAAGCCCAGGCCCGCCACGCGCCAGACATCGCCTGACCGCCAGACGCTGTCCGCGCGGGGCGTCGCATCATCGGAAAGTCCTGTCGTTCCTGCCAGAGCCCGCCTGCGCCAGCGCTGGCGCAGCGCCGCGCCGTCGCTGCGCCAGGCCACCCAGGCAAAGAAGGGGGCAGCCCACATCATGCGCAGGCCCAGGAAGGTCTCGGTACTGACGCCGTGGCGGTAGGCCAGCTTGATAAGGATGCCCTTGCAGGCAAACAGCATGGAGCCCATCAGGCCATAGAAGAGCCCGAGATGCTCGGGCTTCCAGCGGGAGACAGGCATCAGCGGCTCTTGCCGGTGAGCGAGCCCAGAATGCCGCGCACCAGCGCGCGACCGACCTGCGAGCCCACCGAGCGCATCATGCTCTTGGCAGCGGTTTCCAGCACGGAATCGCTACGACGGCTGGCCGTCTTGCCACCGCTTTTGGTCGTGCTGCCGCTGACGCCACCCAGCAGGCCATCCAGTGCATCCTGCAGGAAGCCGCCCGATCCGGTGCTGCCCTGCGTCTGTGCGCCAGCCTGGCCGCTGCCGCCATGGTTGCCCCAGCCGTCCATGCCGCCGGCATCGGTCGCCCCACCTTTGGAGGCCCCTGCCCCGCCTGCTGCCGCACCGGCAGCCCGATCGCGCAGCACTTCATAGGCGGATTCGCGGTCAACAGCCTGCTCGTAGATGCCAGCCACCAGCGAGGCAGCCAGCAGGGCCTGGCGCTCTTCGGGCGTGGCCGGACCGATGCGGGAGGCCGGCGTGGCAATCCAGACGCGCTCGACGATGCCGGGCGTGCCCTTGGCATCCAGGAACGAGACCAGGGCCTCGCCCACCCCCAGCTCGGAGATGGCTTTCGCGGTATCGAGCGCAGGGTTGGCGCGCATGGTCTCGGCGGCGGTGCGCACGGCCTTCTGGTCGCGCGGGGTGAAGGCGCGCAGCGCATGCTGCACGCGGTTGCCCAGCTGGCCCAGCACGCTCTCGGGCACGTCCAGCGGATTCTGGGTAATGAAATAGACGCCCACACCCTTGGAGCGGATCAGGCGCACCACCTGCTCGATCTTGTCCAGCAGCGCCTTGGGCGCGTCATCGAACAGCAGGTGGGCCTCGTCGAAGAAGAAGACCATCTTCGGCTTGGGCTGGTCGCCCACCTCGGGCAGCTGCTCGAAGAGTTCCGAGAGCAGCCACAGCAGGAAGGTGCCGTAGAGCTTGGGCGCGTTCATCAGCTGGTCGGCCATCAGGATGTTGATGACGCCGCGCCCGTCCGGGGCGGTGCGCATCATGTCCGGGAGCTTCAGCATGGGCTCGCCGAAGAAGCGCTCGGCGCCCTGCTGCTCCAGCGTGAGCAGGTTGCGCTGGATGGCGCCGATGGAGGCCGACGAGACGTTGCCGTACTGGTTGGTGAACTGCCTGGCGTTTTCGCCCACGTACTGCAGCATGGCGCGCAGGTCCTTGCTGTCCAGCAGCAGCAGGCCGTTGTCATCCGCCACCTTGAAGGTGAGGTTGAGCACGCCTTCCTGCGTGTCGTTGAGGCCCAGCATGCGCGACAGCAGCAGCGGCCCCATGTCGGAGATGGTGGCGCGCACAGGGTACCCCTGCTTGCCATAGACATCCCAGAGCGTGACCGGAAAGCCCGTGAACTGCGGCGTGGGCAGGCCGTGCTGCTCCAGCCGGGCCTGCAGCTTGGGGCTCATCTGGCCCGGCTGGGAGATGCCGGTGAGATCCCCCTTCACGTCGGCCATGAACACCGGCACACCGATGGCCGAGAACTGTTCGGCCAGGCGCTGCAGGGTGACGGTCTTGCCGGTGCCGGTGGCGCCGGTAATGAGGCCGTGACGGTTGCCCAGCGCCGGCAGCAGCACGGCCTCGAAGGTGTCGTTCTTGCCGATCAGCAGGGGGGAAAGGGTGTCGGACATCGAAGGCTCCGGAAAGGGATGGGCCGGAAGCGGCCGCAGAAGACGCCGCAGGAAGGGCCGATCGCCGGCGCAGGACGCGGGGCGAACGGTCGGCTGAATGGTAAAATCGCGCGCTTGGAAAGGGATGAGGCGGCCTCGCAGGGCATCCCCATGGGCCGTGCACCCCCTTCCAGGGCATTCGGGATGCCTGCCCCGGTGGCTCTTGCACGGGCTCAACGGGGCTGCTCCCAACCGGTTATCTTAGACCAGAGTACCCGGATGCCGCGCGCTCGCACCCCCGCTCCACCGGCGGCATGCGGCGTGCCGATGTAGATCATTGTGAACCCTGCGGCTTGCCATGGCGGAGCGTCACGCCCCGGCCACAGGCAACCGCCCTTCCCCCAGAGGATCCGAGCATGGCAGGCCATTCCAAGTGGGCCAACATTCAACACCGCAAGGGCCGCCAGGACGCCAAGCGCGGCGCGCTCTTCACGCGGCTGATCAAGGAAATCACCGTGGCCGCCAAGATGGGCGGCGGCGACCCGGCCATGAACCCGCGTCTGCGGCTGGCCATGGAAAAAGCCGCTGACGGCAACATGCCCAAGGACACGGTGCAACGCGCCATCCAGCGCGGCGTCGGCGGTCTGGAAGGCGTCAACTATGAAGAAATCCGCTACGAGGGCTACGGTGTGGCCGGCGCGGCGGTCATCATCGACTGCCTGACCGACAACCGCACTCGCACGGTGGCAGACGTTCGGCACGCGCTCACCAAGCATGGTGGCAACCTGGGCACCGACGGTTCGGTGGCCTTCCAGTTCACGCACTGCGGCCAGCTCGTGTTCGCCCCCGGCACCGACGAGGACAAGCTGATGGAAGTGGGCCTGGAAGCCGGCGCACAGGACATCCTGTCCAACGACGACGGTTCGCTGGAAGTCATCACCGAGCCGGGCGACTTCATCGCCGTGAAGACGGCGCTGGAAGCCGCCGGCCTGAAGGCCGAGGTGGCCGAGATCACCATGAAGCCGCAGAACGAGCTGGAACTGACCGGCGATGACGCGGTGAAGATGCAGAAGATCCTGGACGCGCTGGAGAACGTCGACGACGTGCAGCAGGTCTACACCAACGCCGTCATCGACGAGGAATGAACGACATGACAGCCCGGAAACGATGCCTGGTGGTGGGTGGCGGCGGACGCGAGCACGCCATTGCATTGGCTCTGGCCCGCTCGCACGCCTTCGAGACGGTCTACGTGGCGCCCGGCAATGCCGGCACGGCCCTGGAGCCCGGCATCCGCAACCTGCCGGTCACCAACATCGAGACTCTGGCGCTGTTTGCCCGACGCGAGAATCTGGCCTTCACCGTGGTGGGCCCCGAAGCACCGCTGGCCAAGGGCATCGTCGATGCCTTCCGCAAGCAGGGGCTGCCCATCTTCGGGCCCACGAAGGCGGCGGCACAGCTGGAAGCGTCCAAGGACTTCGCCAAGGCCTTCATGAAGCGCCATGGCATCCCCACGGCCGCCTACGAGACCTTCACCGACCCGGCAGCCGCCAAGGACTACATCACCCGTCAGGGTGCGCCCATCGTGGTGAAGGCCGACGGCCTGGCGGCCGGCAAGGGCGTGGTGGTGGCCCAGACGGTGGCCGAGGCCCATGCGGCGGTCGACCAGTTCCTGGGCGATGACTTCACCGGTGGCAGCAAGGACGGCAAGGACACGGCCCGGGTCGTGGTCGAGGCCTTCCTGACCGGCGAGGAAGCCAGCTTCATCGTGATGGCCGATGGCCGCAACGTGCTGGCGCTGGCTACCAGCCAGGACCACAAGCGCCTGCTCAACGGCGACCAGGGCCCCAACACCGGCGGCATGGGGGCGTATTCGCCCGCCCCGGTCATCACGCCCGACATCCATGCGCGCGCACTGCGCGAGATCATCCTGCCCACCATCCGCGGCATGGCCGACGAGGGCACGCCGTTCACGGGCTTCCTGTATGCGGGGCTGATGATCGGCAGGGACGGCAGCCTGAACACGCTGGAATTCAACTGCCGTCTGGGTGACCCCGAGACGCAGGCCATCCTCAGCCGCCTCAAGACGCCGCTGGGCCAGCTCATCCAGGCCGGCATCGACGGCCGGCTGGACCAGGTGGAGGCCAAGTGGGACCGGCGCAGCGCGCTGTGCGTGGTGTTGGCTGCGGCCGGCTACCCGGCCCATCCGGAGCTGGGCGACGTGATCACCGGCCATCCGGCACACGGCAATGCCGAAGGGGACGACCTCTTCGTCTACCACGCCGGCACGGCCCAGAAGGACCACGACGTGGTGACCAGCGGCGGCCGGGTGCTGGGCGTGACGGGACTGGGCGATTCGCTGAAGATGGCGCAGACGCGTGCCTATGAAGGCGTGCGCGGCATCCACTTCAACGGCATGCAGTACCGCAGCGACATCGGCCACCTGGGGCTGCCGGCCAACCAGCGCAATCCCTGAAGCGGCTTTCCCCGACCGGGGCAGGTGTCCTCGCCTGCCTCGGGCCTTGGGCCACGGGTCGCATCACCCATCCCTGCAACTCATTCCCAGAACAATCACCATGAACTCCACGGCCCTGCCTTCTTCTCCGGCCGAACATGACGCCATCGCCGCCTGGTTCGCCGGGCTGCAGTCCCGCATCGTGGCGGGCCTCGAAGATGTTGGCGGCGACCGGTTCCTGCGCGATGCCTGGCAGCGCGAGCCCGACAGCCCCACCCAGGGTAGCGGCATCAGCTGCGTGCTGGACGATGGCAAGCTCTTCGAGCGCGCCGGCGTGATGTTCTCCGACGTGCAGGTCAGCCAGCTGCCCCCCACCGCCTCGGCCAACCGGCCGCAGCTGGCCGGGCGCAAGGCGCGGGCCACGGGCGTGTCGCTGGTGCTGCACCCGCGCAACCCCCACGTGCCCACCGTGCACATGAACGTGCGCTTCTTCCGCGCACTGGCCCCTACCCCG
>CAUVLK010000201.1:0-5438 GCA_963552635.1 uncultured Lautropia sp.
GACCGATGCCTGGGAGGAGGCGTCCGGATTGGGGCTTTCCCATTCATGCTTCCATTTGTCCAGGTCGTAGACTTCGTTGGGTTGAATCGTCGTGACCGTCTTGGCGACCAGAGTCTCCCGGGTGGTGGTGGGGGGGGCGTACTGATCCTGATCAGCGCTTGAGGGGGTTCGCTCGGCCTGAGCCTGGGTGCCGATCTCCAGCGCGCCAGCGGCGGCCTGGGCCGCACCGGTGCCGCCATTGGGCAGGCCCGCGGAAGACAGGCCGAAGCGCAGTGTCTGGCTGGCGATGTTCAGCATCAATGGATCATTGATGAGCCGACGAGGCCCCTGACTGATCTCGAACTGATAGTAGTGACGACCCAGAGCGGCGGTGTTCGCGTCGGTGGGACGGATGTCCTGGCTGGCCAGAACCACGGGGACCACAGACGGTTCGCTGCCTTGTTGACCCGCGCCCAGGGAGCCCCAGGTGTAGGTCTCGGGTGACAGCCAGGCGGTCTGCGGGTTGTTCTGGGCGTCAAGGCGTGCCGTGCGCGACAGCAGCGCCTGGATCAGCACGTCGCCTCGCAACATCTTCCGGTTTTCCGAGAGGGGCGGAGTGTCGGCGGTGGCCACGGCCTTGGTGGCACGACCCGAAGCGGATGTCTGGGCAGCTGCCGGCGTGTCGGCGGTGTCCAGTGTGGTGGCCGGCAGGCCGGTGTCGGCCTTGGTCTGCGGACCGGGGGCGCTGGTCTGGGGGGTGTCCTGGTTGCCGCCGCAGGCGGCCAGCGCCAGGGTCACGGCCAGGGCCAGGGGATGCAGGGCGTGGCGAGTGTTGATGCTCATGGGTTCTTCCTCATGAAATGTCTCCGTGGGGATCGTGTTTTGCAGAGCATTATGAATATCGACACAATGAGCGTCGACAAATCTAACATCAGATAGAAATTCTTACGTTTTGGTCGTAAGTGTTTCTTGATCGCTTTCCGGAGATGCGACGGCCGCAAGGGCCGTTCAGAGGATCCCTGGCGGGCCAGGGGGCATGTAGCCCGGCGGGTGGGCTGGATGCCGGCTACACTGTGTCCGGGAGGTTCACGGCAGGCGTGGGCCGGCAGGGGCCGGCGCGATCTGCAACCCGAGAGCATGAGCAAGCCAGACTATCCGGTGACGACGGCGGTGCGTTTCCTGCGCGAGCACCATATCGATTTCGAGCCGCACCTGTATCCGTATGTGGAGCACGGCGGCACGGCGCATTCGGCCGAGAGTCTGGGGGTGCCCGAGCATCAGGTCATCAAGACCATCGTGCTGGAGAACGAGCAGAAGAAGGGGCTGATCGTGCTGATGCACGGCGATCGCCAGATTTCCACGCGCAACCTGGCGCGCGAGCTGGGCATGAAGCACATCGAGCCGGCGGACCCGAAGCAGGCCAACAAGTGGACGGGCTATCTGGTGGGAGGCACCAGCCCGTTCGGCACGAAGACGCGGCTGCCGGTGTATGTGGAGCGCACGATCCTGGATCTGCCGGTGATCTACATCAACGGCGGCAAGCGTGGCTTTCTGGTGGCCATTTCACCGGCCGGGCTGCAGGCGCTGGAGGCCCAGCCGGTGAGCGTGGCGACGGAAGGGTGAGGCAGGCGGCGGGCTGCCGGGCGAGGGGCACGGCAGTGTCCCGGTAGCCGTCTTCAGTCTTTCGATCGGGTATTGATCTCGATGTGGCCGGTGAGCGTCCTGTGCACGGGGCAGCGATCGGCGATTTCCAGCACGCGCTGGCGCTCTGCGTCGGTCAGGTTGCCCACCAGGGTGATCTCCCGCTCAAGGATGTCGACGACCTCATCGGCGGCTGCGCCGTTCGGCGCCCCCGATGCCTGCGGGGCTGCGGGCCGGGTGATGCGTCGATGGTGCAGCTCCACCTTCACGTCATCCAGCTGCAGGCCCTTGCGGTTGGCGTACATGCGGATGGTCATGGAGGTGCAGGTGCCCAGGGCCGAGAGCAGAAGCGCATAGGGGTCGGGACCCAGGTTGGTGCCGCCCATGGCTTCGGGTTCGTCGGCCACCAGGGTATGGCGACCGGCCTGCAGGCCACGCAGGAACTGGTGGTTCAGTTCGGTGACAAGGACATGGCCGGGGGCCAGGTCGGGTTTGACGGGAACGGCCGGGGCCTTGGGCTCGGGGCTGCTGGACTGGACGCCAGGGTCCAGGTAGCGCGAAGCCCAGGCGACGATGCAGCTGGCGACGTATTCGGCATCTTCGGCGCGCGAGAGCAGGTGGTCGGCTCCGTCCAGCGAGATGAAGCTCTTGGGGTGACGGGCGGCTTCGTAGATTTTCTGGGCCTGCTCGATGGCGACTGTGGCGTCTTGCGGCGAGTGAAAGACCAGCAAGGCCTTGCCCAGACGGGCGATGCGGCTGGCCTGGTCCTGGCCGGCCACGTCTTCCAGGAACTGGCGCTTGATGGTGAACTGGCGACCGGCCAGCGAGACGGCGGATTCGCCGTGTGCACGGATGGCATCCAGGTCCTTGCGGAACTGCCGCAGGACGTGGCTGGGCTCGGCCGGTGCGGCGATGGTGGTGACGGCCCGGGCTTCGGGAATGCCCTGGGCCGCGGCCAGCACGGCAGCACCGCCCAGGCTGTGGCCGATCAGCAGGGCCGGCGCCTGGTATTCGCGCCGCAGGAAGTCGGCGGCGGCCAGCAGGTCGGTGACGTTGGAGGTGAAGTTGCTGTCGGCGAAGTCGCCCTCACTGGCGCCCAGGCCGGTGAAGTCGAAGCGCAGCACGGCCACGCCGCGTGCCTGCAGGGCGCGGCTGATGCGGGCGGCGGCCTTGACGTCCTTGCCGCAGGTGAAGCAGTGGGCGAAGAGGGCGAAGGCGCAGGGGTTGTCGGGCAGATCCAGAACGCCCGCCAGTTCCTGGCCGCTGGCGTTCTGGAAGGTGATGTGCTTCTTGGTCATGGTGTGAGGGGCCGAGGGGCCACTGGCATGATGGGATGGATCAATCCGGCCCGAAGGCCTTGCTGGGGGATGAAGGAGGTCTGGCTTGCTGCGGCATTCTGCCGGGCAGGCGCGGCATCCTGGCGCCTGGGCCGTCGATCGGCGGTTGCGGTGGCGCTCAGCGGGTGATGATGTTGCCGCCAGCGCCCGTGCCGCCGCCGTACCCGCCCGGCCCCGCGGAGTAGTCGGGTGGCATGGGGGGCAGGCCGGCTTTCTGGCGCACGGCATTCACGTAAGCGTTGCCATCCAGCGGGCGGCCGTGCCGCTGCGATTGCCACAGGGCCTCGACCAGACACTCCTGGACGACGTGGGCGGCGTCGTGGGCACTGCCCAGCTTCGTCTCCAGCACGTCCATGGCCTGGCGGATGCCCCGGGGCTGGTCGATGCCGCGCTGCTCGCTGATGGCCAGGTGCAGCGACAGGTGCAGGAAGGGGTTGCTGCGGCCGGCTTCGGGGCTGTAGTCGGCTTCCAGCGCCCGATCCAGGTCAGCCAGCTCATCGTGATATTCAGGATGCTGGCCGATCCATTGCAGGGCGACCATCTCCAGGGGCTCCAGCGGGGTGCCCTGCTGGTGTTTCTTCCAGACGTTGCAGAAGTAGCGGCGCACGTCGGCGACAGAGGGATTGAAGAGCATGGGCGTAGGGGAAGGGCCGATCAGGTGTTGCGTCAGGGAGGTTATGGGGAGGTTACGGCAGGCGCAGGGCGGGATGGTGGGGCATGGTGTGGGCAGGGGCCTGCGTGGGCAGGGCCCGCCGGTGCTTCATGCCCTGTCGTCCCGTGCCCTGATGATTCATGCCCTGGTACTTCATGCCCTGGTGCGTGGTGCCCGGTCCAGCGCCGACTTGCGGGGCGGGGGCAGGGTCTTGGGCTGGTAGGGGCAGAGATCCGCGATGGGGCAGCGCCAGCACTCGGGCGTGCGCGCCTTGCAGATGTAGCGGCCGTGCAGGATGAGCCAGTGGTGGGCGTTCTGGCGGTAATCCCTGGGCACGACTTTCAGCAGCTTCTGCTCCACTTCCTCGACATTCTTGCCCGGGGCCAGGCCGGTGCGGTTGGAGACCCGGAAGATGTGGGTGTCCACGGCAATGGTGGGGTGACCGAAGGCAATGTTCAGGACGACGTTGGCGGTCTTGCGGCCGACGCCAGGCAGGGCTTCGAGGGCGGCGCGGTCATCGGGCACTTCGCCGCCATGCTGGTCGATGAGGATCTGGCTCATGGCCAGCAGGTTCTTTGCCTTGTTGCGGAAGAGCCCGATGGTGCGGATGGCTTCGGTGATGTTTTCCAGCCCCAGGGCGACCATGGCCTGCGGGGTGGGCGCCAGCGGAAAGAGCCGTCGGGTGACGATGTTGACGCTCTTGTCGGTGGCCTGGGCCGAGAGCAGCACGGCGGCCAGCAGCTGATAGGGGCTTCCGTATTCCAGTTCGGACTGCGGATCGGGGTTGGCGGCGGCCAGACGCCGGAACATCTCCTGGCGGTTCGCAGGGCTCATGCGGTGGGTCGTGGGCGGGGCATCCGGATGCGGGCACGGATGGCGGCCAGGCGGCGAGCCTTCTCGTCGGTGTCAACCAGGGCGACGTTGGGGTCGCGGAGCAGGGGGTCTGTGGTGCCTGGTGCTGTCGGTCCGGTCGTGGGGGATTCTGCCCGAGGGGCGGCATGGCCGGTGGTGATGTGGGAAGCGCCGTTCCCGGAGGGGGCATTTTCTGCGGCGTGCGGACTGGCGGCCTGTGAAGCCTTCAGCCGCTGGTCACGGCGCTGGTGGTGCTGGCGGCCGTGCTGGGCGTCGGATGCCTGCCAGGGGCTGGCCAGCGGCACCAGGGAAATGCAGTCGGTGGGGCAGGGCGGCAGGCACAGTTCGCAGCCGGTACAGCGGTCGGTCAGCACCTGGTGCTGAAAGCGCGGAGCGCCCACGATGGCGTCGACCGGACAGGCCAGGATGCACTTGGTGCAGCCGATGCAGTGCAGGGGGTCAATGCGGACCACATGCCGCACGGGCATGGGCTCCAGGTCTGCGGCCAGCGGCACGACCGGCTGGTCGAGCAGTCTGGCCAGGGCCTGGATGGTGGCGTCGGCACCTGGCGGGCAACGGTTGATGGCGGCCTCGCCCCGGGCGATGGCGCCGGCATAGGCGTGGCAGTCGTCGTAGCCGCAGCGCCGGCACTGGGTCTGGGGCAGCAGCCGGTCGATAGCGTCGACCAGGGCCACGGCGGTCATCGGCTGAAGGGATGGGGCCATGGTCCGATTGTAGTGGTCATGGGGGGACAATCCTTGACAGACCGTGTGTTGCGAAAAACACGATTTTCCCTTGCCTGGGTGCCAGCAATATCCCTAGGGGTCATTCTGAATGAGAGTTCTACCCAATCTCAGATATATTGATAGGACGGGAGGAGGCGAAAGAGCGTCGGCCGCATGCCCATTCGGAACAGCGAAGCAGCCCGGGCTGAGGGCCCGCCGCCACGGTCACCCTTCCAGGAACTCAACCTTGTT
>CAUVLK010000202.1:0-5388 GCA_963552635.1 uncultured Lautropia sp.
GACCGTTCCATCCATTCGTCCGCGAGCCATGGCGCCGGACCTGCCCAGGCGCCAGAATCCGGCTCATGGACACCCTGGGCACAGATCGAGACCTTCCTGCACCCGGCGCCAGAACGGCGCGGGGGGGCGCGGCACGTTTGCGCCCCGTGATGGTGCGCCGCCAGCGCCGCCGCCTGCTGCAGCTCATGACCATCGGCCTGGGTGTCCTGCTGGGACGCCCGGTGCTTGCCGGCACGTCCCGGCGCCCCCTGGGGCCGATCTCGGCAGGTCAGCGCACGCTGATCACCGAATTCCTGCTGGTTCACACCCAGCTGCTGGCCGGCTATGTCCTGTCGGGTGCAGAGAGTCAGGCCGATCACGCCACCCTCGATGGCCTGCGTCGCCAGGGAGATGGGCTGATGCAGCGCGTCAAGCGCGAGCTGTTCACCCGCATCGAGCGGGGCGACATGGTCCAGCTGGAGGCCCGCTGGCGTACCGTGGCGGACGCCACCCGCACCCGGCCCACCCTGGACATTGCCCGCCTGATGCTGCCCATGGCGCAGGAAGTGGCCGCCCCGCTGGGCGCCTTGCTGCCCCCGGTGGACATCAAGGCCGCGGGCGGCAGCGAGGGCAGGGCGCGTCGGCGCCTGCTGATGAGCCAGCTGCTGCTGGATGGCGTCAGTGCCTGCTGGTCGCACGACCTGACGCACTGGGAACAGATGGACGAGCGTCGCGTGATGCTGGAGAAATGGCTCAATGCCGTGGCCCAGCAAGGCACGGGGGGCGTGCGCCTGCTGGCCCAGTGGAACCTGTTTGCCAGCGCACTGCCGCTGCGCAATGCCCACTGCCTGCCGGAGGCGGCCCATACCCTGCAATCCGTGGGCGAACGGCTTTACAAGCTGCTGTAGGGTAAGATCGGGGGCTCTTCCGTACCCGTCCGAAGCCCCGATCATGACCGCCGACACTTCCGCTCTCGATGCCCTGTCTCCCCTGGATGGCCGCTACGCCGCCAAGGTCGCGCCGCTGCGCGCTTACTGGTCCGAGGCCGCCTTCATGCGCCACCGCGTGCAGGTGGAAGTGGCCTGGCTCATTGCCCTGTCCGATGCTGGCCTGCCCGAACTGAAGCCCTTCAGCCCGGCCGCCCGCCAGCGCCTGGAAGCCATCGTGCAGGACTTCGGCAGCGCCGACGCCCAGGCCATCAAGACCTTCGAGCGCACCACCAACCACGACGTGAAGGCCGTCGAGTACTTCCTGAAGAGCCGCGTGGCCGATGACGCCGAACTGGCTGCCGCCAGCGAGTTCATCCACTTCGCCTGCACCTCCGAGGACATCAACAACACCTCGCACGGCCTCATGCTCAAGGGCAGCCGTGAAAAGGTCATCCTGCCGGCCATCGACGCCATCATCGACACCCTGCGCGGCATGGCGCATCAGTACGCCGCCCTGCCCATGCTGTCGCGCACCCACGGCCAGCCCGCATCGCCCACCACCCTGGGCAAGGAAATCGCCAACGTCGTTCAGCGCATGCAGCAGGCACGCGCCCGCATCGCCGGCGTGGCCATCCTGGGCAAGATGAACGGCGCCGTGGGCAACTACAACGCCCACCTGTCCGCCTACCCCGACGTGGACTGGCCCGCCTTCTCGCAGCAGGTCGTCGAAGGCCGGCTGGGCCTCACCTTCAACCCGCTCACCACCCAGATCGAGCCGCACGACTACATGGCCGATCTCTTCCACGCCCTGGTGAGTTTCAACACCGTGCTGCTGGACCTGTGCCGCGACATCTGGAGCTACATCTCCATCGGCTACTTCACCCAGAAGCTCAAGGCCGGCGAAGTGGGCTCCTCCACCATGCCGCACAAGGTCAACCCCATCGACTTCGAGAACGCCGAAGGCAACCTGGGCCTGGCCAACGCCCTGCTGTCGCACCTGGCCCAGAAACTGCCCGTCAGCCGCTGGCAGCGTGACCTGACCGACTCCACCGTCCTGCGCAACGTGGGCGTGGCCCTGGGCTACAGCCTGCTGGCCTACGATTCCGCCCAGCGCGGCCTGGGCAAGCTGCAGGTGGCCGAAGCCGCTCTGGCCGCCGACCTGGACGCCAACTGGGAAGTGCTGGCCGAACCCATCCAGACCGTCATGCGCCGCTACGGCGTGGAAAAACCCTACGAGAAACTGAAGGAACTCACCCGCGGCCGCCACATCGGCCAGGCGGACCTGAGCACCTTCATCGACGGGCTGGACATCCCCGAAACTGCCCGCGCCCAGCTGCGGGCGCTCACGCCGGCCAGCTATATCGGCCGTGCGGAGGCGCTGGCGAAGAAGGTGTGATCCGGGGGAGCGGGCTGCCGACGCCTGTTTGATTGCGTCCCCGCATCAGTTCTCGGGAAATCCCGAGACGATGTCGGCATCTGGAAGGATCATGGCTCGAAGCGCATGGGTTCTGCCGCCATCTTGTCGCATGCCTCTTCCATGGCAGCGACATCCTCATTGCTCAGCCCCGCCTGGCGGCCAATGGCCGCCAGGGCATCGCCCATGCCTCTCAGCTCGTCGATGACTGCATTCGGTCGATGTGCAGTCACCGAGGCAAGATGATTCATGCCCCGGAAAGGGAGGCTCTTCAGAGCCTTGCGCTGCGTCATTATCTGACCGTGTGCTTCTTCGCGATGGCAACCACCTTGTCCACCCGCTGCGTGTAGCGCGGGTTGTCGGCCAGGTAGTCGGTCGTCATCCAGGTGTCGACAATGGCTTCGGCAATGGCCGGGCCGATCAGCTTGCCGCCCAGGCACAGCACGTTGGTGTTGGAGTGCGAGCGCGCCAGCCCTGCGCAGAAAGGATCCTGCGCCACGGCGGCGTACACGCCGGGGATCTTGTTGGCGATCAGGGCGCTGCCATAGCCCACGCCATCAATGAAGATGCCGCGCTCCACCTGCCCGTCGCTCACCGCCAGCGCGGCCGGATAGATGAAGTCCGGCAGGTCGCAGCCTTCCTCCGAGAACGGCCCGAAGTCCACCACCTTGTGACCCTGGCTCTCCAGCCGTTTCTTCAGCGCCGCCTTCATCGCAAATCCGGCGTGATCGCCCGCCATGGCTATCTTCATGTCCGTACTCCGTGTGGGTGAGGGGGGGGAAGAAGCAAGTGTGCCCCAGAACCGTCCTGCCAGCCGGGCATGTCCGGGCAAGGGGGCATGGTTTAAAGGGCGTCAGCCCTTGCGCGCCTTTGTAATATATGAATGGTTATCATCTGCTACAGAGATGATGTAGCATCCGCGTACTGACGCTGAGGTCCCGATTCCGGTCCCGGCGCCGGCAAGGCACACAGCCTTTGTGGCTGACGGCAGGAAGGAGACCCGCCATGCACTCATTCGATCCAGGCAAGCAGCCAGCGCTGCGATGTCCGATGCCATGACCTTCCGCGTCATGGACGATCAATCAGAACACGATCAAGAATCAAGACGATCAACTCAGGTGAGGAACACCATGAAAGCACTCAACGCCACCCTGCTTGCCCTGCTGCTGGGCGCATCGGCATCCGCGTCCGCCCACAGTCTCTGGACCCAGGGCGAGAACAAGGATGTGTTCGAGGCCGACCTGATCTACGGTCACGAATTCCCCAAACCCGAGGTCATCCCCGAGGCGCGACTGGTGCTGTTCGAGGCACCGCAAGTGATCAGCGCCAACGGCACGCAGACACTCGTGCAGTCGGGCGAGAACTACCACTATCGCCATTCCGCCAAGCTGGGCAAGGGTACGCACGTGCTGCTGGGCACCTACAAGCCCACGTATTGGACGAAGAAGGCCGACGGCAAGTGGGCCATGGCCAAAACGCGCGCCGACTTCCCGGACGCACAGAGCTGCGGCCTGTACTCGATGAGCGGCAAGAGCTTCGTCATCATCGACGATGACGGCGCCTTCGCCACCAAGCCGCTGGGCAAGGGCTACGAGATCACGCCGCTGGCCAGCCCCAACAACATCAAGGTCGGCGAGCTGGCCAAGTTCCGCGTGACGCTGGACGGCAAGCCGGTGGCGGATGCCAAGGTCGTGGGCAGCCCGGCCGGCTTCAATTCGGAAGAGGTCGAGATCGAGGCCTTCTATGCCGAGACCGACAAGAACGGCGAGTTCTCGTTCCGGGCGCTGAAACCGGGTCTCTGGTACCTGTCGTCCGAGGTCGAGCAGGCACCGAAGGATCCCAAGGTCTGCGACAAGGTGGTGGACGAGTTCACGCTGAGTTTCAACGTGAAGTGATCCGATGACGGGCCGTGCCTGCACAGCCCGTTCCTGCGCTCAGCGTGTCTGCCACGTGATGGGTCGTGATACCGTGCCGGTGATGTTGCCGAACTCATCCCGCTGTTGCTTCAGGTGGCGCTCGGTGACGCGCTGGCCCCGGTAGGTGAGTGCCTTGCCGGGTTTCCATTTCTTGGGCACGCGCCACAGGGCGCAGCTGGTGCGCGAAAAATCACCGATGCCCACTTCAGTGCACAGGCCGAAGTCCGACGAGCGGTTGCCGCGCTGCGCGCGCATCACCACCTGGGTTGTGCCGGCATGATCTTCCCAGCTCAGCGGCCCGGCGTCATACATCAGCACCATGTTGCGCTTCAGCGTCCAGGGGCCGACGATCTGCATGTGGGTGGCATGGGCCTGCACGCGGGCGTAGGCACGATCCAGGATCTCGCCCTTCTCGATCCGCTGGGCCACATCGATCGTCAGCACCGCAGCGTCGGCGGCAGCCTTGTCCAGGTTGTCAGGCAGCTTGTTGGCCGACAGGCCCGTCATCACGCGCACCGACGAGAAGGTGTCGTTGTCGCCGATATCGTCCAGGTACACACGGTAATCATTGTAGAAAGGCTGGGTGATGCCATTGCCGCTCTCGGTGGCTCTGACGTTCTGCTTTATCCGGATTACCGGAGGCTCGTCCGCTTCGTCGGTGTAGGCGTCTACCGTGCCTGTCGACTGGGTCAGTGCCGTGGCCAGCACGTCGGCCCGTATGCCCACGCCGGAGATCGGCTTGGCGTCGTTGTCGACCAGCAGCGACTGCGCGGGCAGTGCGGCCTGCGTGACCATGGCCTTTCCGGTGGCACCGGACGGGTTGGCGGGGCCAGCCGGGGAGGCCGGGTTGCCGGCATCGTCGCTGCTCCCGCAGCCGGCCAGCAGGGTGAGGAGGGATATGCCCAAGGACAGCCTTTTCATTGTCATGTTCATGTTGCATGCCTTTCGGTCATGATTTGATATTTCTCATATTTCGATGAGTTGTATTGAATGCCCCGTTTTTCGGGGTTTTGTCATCGTAAATATGCCGAAAGCATCCTATTGGAACTAAAAGTGTCGAAAAGGTTTCGTTTCCGGCGTACGGCTAATGAAAGCCTGGATTCGGTTACGACTGGGCCGGAAAGTACGGATTTGCTGACGTCTCGTTGCC
>CAUVLK010000203.1:0-5372 GCA_963552635.1 uncultured Lautropia sp.
CTCCGACGACGACCGGCTGCGCGCCCTGGAACGGGGCGAGGTGGATCTGGTGACCGACCTGCCCGGACAGCGCATCCCGGCGCTCAAGCGTCTTCCCGGGCTGCAGGTGCATACCGACGTGTCGCAGCGCACGCTGCTGATCGGGATGGACCAGTTCTCGGATTCGCTGCGCTACGGCCACACCGGTATGGGCAACCCGTTCCGTGACCAGCGGGTGCGGCATGCCATGGCGCTGGCCATCAGCAAGCGCACGCTGACGCGCGTCAGCCGCAACATGTACCAGCCGGCCGGCACCATCGTGGCCCCCGGCGTCAATGGCTGGACCGAGGCGCTGGACCGCCGCGAGGCCACCAACCTGCGCCAGGCGCGGCAACTGATGGCCCAGGCCGGCCACGCAGCCGGCTTCGAGGTGACGCTGGACTGCCCCAACAACCGCTACGCCTACGACCAGCAGATCTGCCAGGCGCTAGTTCCGATGTGGGCGCGCATCGGCATCCGCGTGAAGATCAACAGCCTGCCCTTTGCCAGTCTGGTGCCCAAGCTGGAAACCCTGGACAGCAGCCTGTGGATGCTGGGCTGGGGCAGCCCCGATTTTGACGCCCTTCAGAACCTGCTGTCACTGGCCTACACCCGGTCCGACAAGGTGGACGGCACCTATAACGCCGCGCGCATCAGCGACCCGAAACTGGACAGGCTCATTGACCAGGCCCGCTACGAAAACAACCCCATCAAGCGCACGGAGCTGCTGCAACAGGCGCTGGAGATCGTGAAGACCCAGTCCTACTACCTGCCCCTGGCCCACGCCATGCGGGCCTGGGTGATGCAACGCTCGATATCGCTGGTGGTACCCCCCACCGAGCGGCCCGAAATGCGCTTCGTGATCGTGACCGGGCGGCGTGCCACCGTCAGTGACACCACCCCCACGGCCCCGGACAGGACAGGTAGGAATCAGCCCGCCGGCGCGCGGAACAAATAGCTGACCCCCACCGCCTGGGCCCCGGGCACGATGCCGGGCTTGACGATGCTGATGCGCACCCACGGCGCCTGAAAGCGCGTGACGATGGCCTGGCAGAGATGGTGCGCCATGCGCTCCAGCAGCTGAAAGCGCTGGGCTGCCGCCTCCTGGCGGATGAGATCGGCCACGGCGGCGTAGTCGACCGTGTCCTGGAAGTCGTCGGACAGGAAAGCCGCCGTGGAAGGCAGCCCCACAGCCACATCGATGGACAGCGGCTGGGGGGCGCGCCGTTCCTGCGGATAGACACCGATCAACGACTCGACGACGAGACCCTGCAGGAAGATGTGGGGCGAGGTTTCAGGCATGGAAGAAATGATGACGCCTCCGGCACGATGAACGTGCATCCCCTCCAAGGCAGGGGGCGGCCATGCGCCATGATACCCGGCAGGATGCCGGTAGCGAATGGGCGGTGACGGGCGGCGATTCTAGCACTCCCGGGGGTGATGGCTGGAGACTGGCCATCATGGCTTGTAGAGTGGAATGAGGTCAGAATGACAGCACCGTGAGATTCGTCACAGGGTGAAGAATTTTCCAAGCGCCTTGGGGTGCGTTGAAATCCACGCCGGCGCACTGAGACAGCCGTTTCTCAGTGAAACACCGCGTCCCACAGACCCATGAGCTCGAAGATTCCGTAGAGCGCCGCCAATCCGGCAGCCAGCTGGATACCTTGCGCCACCAGCGTGTCTTCTCCATAAATGTCCCTGCAGTGATTGAGAGCCACCAGTTTTTGCCAGATCCGCTTGAGCACGTTGCCCCCGTCTTTGATAAGACTACCAACGGGATTGTACGGACAGCCAGCCGAACACCCTTACCGACGAACAGACGGCCGCCTGTCGACCCGCGGCCGTGGAGGTGACGTTGTTCATGCTTCAGCGGATAGGCAGTGTGGGATATTCGGGGCACTGGATGCACGGAGCACGCCCATGGGGAAACAGCAGCCCGCAAACGACAAGCCTGACGGTCTTGGCCGCTTCGAGCGGGAGGCACGGCGTGAGCGGTGGGTGTCGCGCGTTTTCTACGCATTCACGGCCCTCGCCTTCGCTGGCTACCTTTACGCACTCAAGGTCGATTATGACGAGAGCATGGCGGTCATCGCGGCGTGCGAGCGCGATACGAGCTGGAAGTGCATGGACGCGGCCCGGGAAGCCTATCGGAAGAGCCGGCAGTAGGTTGGCGACGGAACTCTGTGCAGGAAAGGCATGAGCAGCCCGCTGTCGCCGGAGCGGATTGCTGAGCCACGCCCTTTGGCCCAGTACCAGGCCAGCGAGATTGACGACAGCGACATTCCTGCACAAGCCCCGGCAGATTGGAGTGATGCAGAATGTGGGCGTTTCTGCCACTACTCAAGACCCGGACGTCGATCCGCATGGGCAAGGATGTAAAGGCCTTGCTGAAGCACGACGACAAGGGCTAGCGGACCCACGTCAACGCCATCCTACGTGAAGCGATGTTGCTCGACCTGTAGCAACAGGCTGCTACACAGTCCGCGCCTGCCGCATAGCCACGGTATTTCACAGCGGTCGAACCTCTTGGGCGTTGGGCGTCCCAACAACGTCGTGCAAGATCGGCCCCTATGTAGACGTGTAGCTACGGACGCCCTGCGCGATAACTCCACTGCCGACGAGAGCTTCAACTTGCAGTTGTTCAACGGCGTGTTTCCTATGTTGTATTCGGGCAGACCCACTTGTAGCGGGCTACCCGCCGCCCCTCCGGTTTCCGGTTTACCAACCTCAACATGAGGTAGAATTTCCAGAAATCTCCTTTCAAGGAACCTTGATGACTGCCTCCGATTTCAAGCTCGCCCCTCTTCAAGGCCCGGTGCCACAAGGCAGGGTCATCACGGACCCCGAGGCGGTCAGGCTCCGCCTGCTGCGGCTGTCAGAAAACCTGACACCAGAGGTCTTCTTCGATGCGATGCGCGCCGGGCTCGGTAGCCGCAGCGAAGCCATCCCATTACGGTCGGCACCCACCGAGGCTGGTCTGAACCACTGGCTGGCGGCCGTCAAGCTGCTGCGAGGTGTGTTGGCCGACAAGGGATGGCAGCCTCTTGACCGCCGCAACAGTCCCCTGATCATTTCCCAGGATCAGCGGATAGCCATCGTTGTCATGACCGGGGATGCCGAGACCGGGCGCGACAGCGAGCGCCAGCCCCGCAATCAGGCCGAGAAAGGCGGCGTCACTCAGAGTTATGTCGAGGCCAACAGCCAGGCCAAGCTGCTCTACGTGGATGCGCTGACCCAAGCCGAGCAGCAGGGCGCCAGCGGCACCCAGGTGTGGGTCCTGCTGTACCACTACGACAAGATGCTTGATGAAGTGCGCTTCGAGCTGTCGCGGCCAAACGACTTTCACAAGGGTTACATCACATCCTGGGCGGAGCGCCTGATTCTGGGCTCCCTGTCCAATGCCGCCGACCACCTTGAGCCTGAAGAAGAAGCGCCCTCCGATATCTTCGAGGTCGAGCCGAGATCGGCACGCCAATAAGCACCCATCATGCCCGAGATCAATCCCCGGCAGATCACTTTCGCGCGCTCCCGGCGCCGCTACACGAAAAAGCGCCTGGCCGAAGAGCTGGGCGTGACCAGCCGGACCATCCAGAACTATGAGGCCGGCACGCCCGCCCCCGATGACGCCATGCTGTCACGCATCGCGCTGCTGCTGAACTTTCCCCGGTCATTCTTCTTCCTAGAAGAGGACATGCCGGTCATCAGCGAACACGCTGCCAGCTTTCGGGCGCTCTCGAAAATGAGCGCCGGCACGCGGGCCTGCGCACTCGGCGCCGGTGCCATCGCATTCCGACTCAACGAATGGATTGATGCGCGCTTCAAGCTCCCGCAGGCCGATCTGCCGGACCTCAGCGATCTCTCGCCGGAAGATGCCGCCCTGACACTGCGCATGCAGTGGGGGCTGGGCTATGGCCCCATCCGCAACATGATTCACCTCCTGGAGTCCAAGGGGGTCCGCGTGTTCTCGCTGACGGAGGAGTCCCGGGATGTGGATGCCTTTTGCAGCTGGTATGAGGGCACGCCCTTCGTGTTTCTCAACACGATGAAGTCCGCTGAGCGCAGCCGCTTCGATGCCGCCCACGAACTGGGGCACCTGGTCCGTGACACGTACAGCATGCTGCACCGGGACGATACAGGAGAGCGCAGACACGATGAGATCGAGCAGCAGGCCAATGCCTTTGCGGCGGCCTTCCTGATGCCCAAGGATGCCGTCATCGCACGAAAGCCGACAGCTTTCACGGTCCCGCAGCTGATCAGGCTCAAGCGCTACTGGGGCGTATCGCTGGTGGCGCTGGCCCGGCGCTACAGTGATCTTGGCCAGGTCTCGGAGTGGATCTACCGAAACCTCTGCATCTCCCTGTCCAGAAACGGCTACCGCTCCACCGAGCCGGAGCCCATGGCGCGGGAAACTTCGCAGCTTCTGTCCAAGGTCATGGCGCATCTGCAGGAGCAGAAAATAGGTCGCAGCCAGATTGCACGGGATCTGTGCGTCAGCGTCGACGAGATCAACGCTCTGACTTTCAATCTGACCCCGCTATCTGTCGTGTCCGGCAACGGCTCACCTCCATCCTCTCCAGGTCAGCAACCCAAACTGCGGCTAGCCACATAGAGTGTCGGCAGCCCAGAGTACCAACCTGCTAGTGTCCTCGTACCGCCCGACGGCGTGCCGCGCCACACAGTTGAGCCCGCCATTCGTCGGTTGCTCCCGGCATTCTTTCCTGCCGGCAGGGTTTGCGTCGGACGCAATCAGGGGACAGCGCCACCTGGCGGCTGCACGGTTGCAGTATTGGAACGCGTTGAAGGTGTCCGGAACGGACGTGTGAGACAGCGCCCTTTATTGTTGTTGCTTGAGGGGGCTCGTCGTTGACGCGCAAGGAATGGCGCCTCCGGCACGAATCGAACGTGCGACCCTCCCCTTAGGAGGGGGATGCTCTATCCACTGAGCTACGGAGGCGTGGTGCCCGATTGTACCGGATGTGCCGGTAGGGTGTCGGGGATGGCGGGCGAAGGCTTGGTGGCCGTTGGCACGCTTTCCACGGGCACCATGCGGTTGCGCTCCAGAACGTCCAAGGGCAGCTGGCGGATGGCGTCATGCAGGTCGGCGGCATCAATGCCGCTGGCCTGGGCGGTGAGGCGCACACCGTTGGCCAGCACATAGCCGATCTCGATGCGGTTGGAGTCCTTCCAGCGCAGTTCCGAGACGCTGCGGGTGCCTTCCCGGTAGCTGCGTTCGATGGTGGCCGTAGTCTCGCTTTCCTTGTGGCCCTGGGCACCGGTGGCAGCTGACTGGGCCAGCAAGGCACCGGCGCTGGCGGGGTCGATGAGGCGAAGATCCAGTTCAGTGCTGCCCTGAC
>CAUVLK010000204.1:0-5356 GCA_963552635.1 uncultured Lautropia sp.
TGAGCGTGCGCGCCACCAGCGGCTGGACCAGTTCCTCGAAGCGCGTGCGCGTCAGGGTGGAAACGGGTGTGGTGCCGGCATTCTTCTGGCTGGCATCACCTGCGCTGGCTCCGGACGCATCATGGCCGCCCGCAGCCTGAACTGCCCCATGGCCAGCATCGGGATCAAAGCGCATCGTCACCGTGTCGGCATCGGTCAGGGCCTCACGGGCCTGACGGGCCATCAGCAGCAACGCACGCCAGCGTTCGGGATGTTCTGCCGCCAGCCGGGCTGGTTCGCCCAGGTTGTGCTCGCGGGCAAAGTCGGCAGCGATCAGCGCATCGAAGTCGTCACCGCCCAGGGCCACGTCACCCGCCGTGGACTGCACCTCGAAGACGCCCCGGGTCAGCTTGAGCACCGACACGTCGAAGGTGCCGCCACCCAGGTCATAGATGGCGTAGGTGCCCTGCTCGCCTTCGTCCAGACCGTAGGACACGGCGGCGGCGGTGGGTTCGTTGATGAGGCGCAGCACGTTCAGTCCGGCCAACCGGGCCGCATCCTTGGTGGCCTGGCGCTGGGCGTCGTCGAAATAGGCGGGCACAGTGATGACAGCACCTGCCAGCGCGTCCTCGTCGATGTCGAGCGTGGCCAGTGCGCGATCACGCAGCACCTTCAGGATCTCGGCCGACACTTCCACGGGCGAGACGGCTCCGGCCGCAGTGGCCACGGCCACGGCGCGATCGTTGCCGGTGGCGGAGGCATCCGCGGACACATCCGATCCCGCGGCCACGACCCGCAGCGGCAGACCCTGCGCCTGGGCATCGGCCAGGCCACGCCCCATCAGGCGCTTGACCGAGCTGATGACGTTGCCGGTGTCGGACAGCAGCGCCTGCTGGGCGGCATGGCCCACCACGGGCGCAGCGCCGGCGCGGTAGTGCACGACCGACGGCAGCAGCTTCCGGCCCTGCTCGTCGGGCAGCGCATCGGGCACGCCCGAGCGGCAGACGGCCACCAGCGAGTTGGAGGTTCCCAGATCGATACCAATGGCATACCGGCGCTGGTGAGGATCAGGACTCATGCCAGGCTCGGAAATCTGCAGCAGCGCCATAGAAAATGTAGAAAGAAGAATATCGGTTGAAACAAAACTGCGCCGGACGGAGAAACGACCCCACCGAAAGGATGGCTGGCGCACACCGCTCCTGCGCCATCCTGCCGCCGCTCAAGCGGCCTCCATGCCGTGGTCAGGACAGGCAAAAGACGGCCTCATGGGAAGCCTACGTCCCGAAAGACTGCCCGTGGACCGGGCGTCAGCCCTTCCCCATCTGTCGCACCACGTCGGCAAGGTTCGTGCGCAGCCGCTCGAAGAACATCAGCTGCCTTACCTGCATGGCCGCGGCCGGGTAGTCGCCCTGTTCATCGATCAGCGTTGCGATGCCCTCGATGACACGGTTGCGCTCGGCCTCCAGGCGTGCCTGCAGGCGATGTGCCGCCTCGAGGTCGCCCATGTCGCGCACTTCATCAATGTCCTCGCGCCAGGCCATCTGTTCGACCAGGAAGGCCGACGGCATGGCCGTGTTGCGCTCGGCATCCACCGGTGCGCCGTGGCGTTCGCACAGGTAGGCCGCCCGCTGGCACGGGTCGGACAGGACCCGGAACGCCTCGTTGCCCTGAGCCGCCAGCTGCAGCGCCAGCCGGCGGTCGTGGTCCGAACCGCCAACGTGCCGGTCAGGATGCACGACGGCCTGGAAACGGTGATGGCGTGCTTCCAGGTCGGCCGGGTCAAGCGCGAAGCGCTCGGGCAGGCCCAGCAGCTCGAACAGCGAACGGTCAAAGGCAGATCGGGCCGTCATGTCGGTCAGTGCGTGGTGTGTCGAGAGGGATCAGATGTTGAACGACTCGCCGCAGCCGCATTCGTTGCGCACGTTGGGGTTGTTGAACTTGAAGCCCTCGTTCAGTCCCTCGCGCACGAAATCCAGCTCGGTGCCGTCGATGTAGGCCAGGCTCTTGGGATCAATGAAGACCCGCACGCCATGGCTCTCGAACACCAGGTCGGATTCCTGCTGGCTGTCGGCGTACTCGAGCTTGTAGGACAGGCCCGAGCAACCGGAGGTCTTCACCCCCAGGCGCAGACCGATGCCCTTGCCCCGACGGGCAATGTAACGGTCGATGTGCCGGGCTGCTGCTTCGGTCAATGTCACGGCCATGATCTTGGCTCTCCTGCTCAGACGGATTCAGTGCAACGCGAATGGGAAACGCCCGCCAGCGCAGGACCGGCGGGCACGGATCGGTAAGATCTCAGGCGTGGGTTCCCGTGGCCTTGTCGGCCGCCAGCTCGGGATGCTTGCTGCGGTAGTCCTCGACGGCCGCCTTGATGGCGTCCTCGGCCAGAATGGAGCAGTGGATCTTGACCGGAGGCAGCGCCAGTTCCTCGGCGATGGCCGTGTTGCGGATGGCCAGCGCCTCGTCCAGCGACTTGCCCTTGACCCACTCGGTGACCAGCGACGACGAGGCGATGGCCGAGCCGCAGCCGTAGGTCTTGAACTTGGCGTCCTCGATCACGCCATTGGCGCCGACCTTGATCTGCAGCTTCATCACGTCGCCGCAGGCGGGCGCGCCCACCATGCCGGTGCCCACCGAGGCATCGGACTTGTCCATGGAACCCACGTTGCGGGGGTTCTCGTAGTGATCAACAACCTTGTCGCTGTAAGCCATTTCAATCTCCAGGATGCGCCCGCCATCCGGGCGGGCAGCAAAGACATGTATCGGGTGTCGGCAGCGCGCGGGATGTCCGTGAACATCCGCTGTCTTCGGACATCACCCGCGCCGGGAATCAGGGGTCAGTGGGCGGCCCACTTGACGGAATTGAGGTCGATGCCTTCCTGCACCATCTCCCACAATGGGGACATGGAGCGCAGCTTTTCAACCTGGGTCTTCATCACGCCGATGGTGAAGTCGATTTCCTGCTCGGTGGTGAAGCGGCCGATGGTGAAGCGGATGGAGCTGTGCGCCAGTTCGTCGCTGCGACCCAGGGCACGCAGCACGTAGGACGGCTCCAGGCTGGCCGAGGTACAGGCCGAACCGGAAGACACCGCGATCTCCTTGATGGCCATGATCAGCGACTCACCCTCGACATAGTTGAAGCTCATGTTGAGGTTCTGTGCGACCCGGTGCTCCAGGCTGCCGTTCACGTAGGACTCGGGGATGGCAGACAGCCCTTCCAGCAGACGGTTGCGCAGCGCCAGCGCGTGGGCGTTGTCATTGGCCATTTCCAGGCGGGCAATGCGGTAGGCCTCGCCCATGCCGACGATCTGGTGGGTGGGCAGCGTGCCCGAGCGCATGCCGCGCTCGTGGCCACCACCGTGCGTCTGCGCCTCGATGCGCACCCGGGGCTTGCGCCGCACGAACAGCGCGCCCACGCCCTTGGGACCGTAGGTCTTGTGGGCCGAGAAGCTCATCAGGTCGACCTTCAGCTTCTGCAGGTCGATCTCGACCTTGCCGGTGGCCTGGGCCGAATCGACGTGGAAGATGATCTTGCGCTCACGCAGCATCTCGCCGATGGCGGGAATGTCCTGGATGACGCCGATCTCGTTGTTGACGAACATGACCGAGACCAGGATGGTGTCGGGCCGGATGGCGGCCTCCAGGTCCTTCAGGTCGATCAGGCCGTCTTCCTTCACGTCCAGCAGCGTCACCTCGAAGCCCTGCCGCTCCAGCTCGCGCATGGTGTCGAGCGTGGCCTTGTGTTCGGTCTTGACGGTGATGAGGTGGCGACCGCGCTGCTTGTAGAAGTGGGCAGCGCCCTTGAGCGCGAGGTTGATCGACTCGGTGGCACCCGAGGTCCAGACCAGCTCGCGCGGATCACAGTTGACCAGTGCCGCGACTTCGGCACGCGCTTCCTCCACGGCCTTCTCGGCCTCCCAGCCATAGGCATGGCTGCGTGAGGCGGGGTTGCCGAAGAGTTCGCAGAGATAGGGAATCATCTTTTCCGCGACCCGGGGATCAACAGGGGTCGTGGCGGAATAATCGAGATAGATCGGTCGGGTCATCGAAGTGGGGCAGCGTGGCTGCGCGATGAAGTCTGTGGGAAAAAGCGGTGAATTCAAGGGGAAAAGCGTCAGAGCGTCAGTGAGGGATCAGGCAGGGGAAGATACCGGCATCCGATCCCGGGATGCCTGGCCCCACGGGTGGCTCGACATGTCCGGCTGGCTGCGGCCAGGCCGACGACCAACCGGAGACGAGACGACAGCAGGATTCCGAAAATCGAGGGACAGCGCGAAACCCGTTCAGGCCCGGGTGCCGTTGCTGTCGATGCTCTGCAGTGACGACGTGGGCAGTTCGAGCGCCGCCTTGTGCTCGCGGGTGATGGAGATCTGGCGGGTGGCGGGCTGCTGCTCGCGCATGCGCTGCTGCTCGACCAGATCCTGCAGGCTGACCGAATCCAAGTAGTCGATCATCCGCTTGTTGAGCGATGTCCAGAGCTCGTGCGTCATGCAGGGGCCATCCTCGAAGCAGTCCTGCTTGCCGCCGCACTGCGTGGCATCCAGCGGCTCGTCCACCGCAAAGATGATGGACGAGACGTTGATGTCCTGGCTGGGACGGGCCAGCGAATAGCCACCACCAGGGCCCCGGGTGCTTTCGACCAGCTGATGGCGACGAAGCTTGCCGAAGAGCTGTTCGAGATAGGACAGGGAAATCTTCTGCCGCTGGCTGATGCCTGCCAGCGTGACCGGCCCATTGTGCTCGCGCAGGGCCAGGTCGATCATGGCGGTCACGGCAAAGCGGCCCTTGGTGGTCAACCTCATGACAACACTCCGATGTCAGGAATCCGAATACGGAGTATACCCGATTACCCGAGTTTATTAGTCGAGAAAGTGTGAACCGAACGATTCCGGCCGTGAATGACAAGGATAGGCGAGCAAGGTCATGCGCTATATGAATAATGACCCGTCCAGAGGGATGATACCCCAACCCGCCGCTCATCCCGTCCGGACAGCGCGCAGCCTTCAGGCTGCCGCCACTTGGGTGGCGCGACGCCGCACGATCTCCAGCAAGCCCGAACAGGCATCCTCGACGTAGTCCAGCGCCTGCTCGAAGGCCTGGCTGCCGCCCTGGTAGGGATCGGGCACCGTGGCCGATTCGTGGTCGCCGGCAAAGCGCATCAGCATCTGCAGCTTGTGATGGAAGCGCTTGGGCGCCTGGTTCTGCAGCAGGCTCAGGTTCTCCCAGTCCATCACCAGGATCATGTCGTAGTTCTCGAAGTCCTCCATCGTGATCTGGCGGGCGCGCAGATCGGCGATGTCATAACCGCGCCGCGACATCGCCATCTGGGCGCGCGGATCAGCCGGCTCGCCCTGATGGAAGGCATGGGTACCGGCCG
>CAUVLK010000205.1:0-5339 GCA_963552635.1 uncultured Lautropia sp.
GCAGCAGCTGCAGCACATCGGTGGGGATGCCGGCCTCGTGCAGGATGCGCACGGCTTCGGCGGCGATCAGCGGCGTCTGCTCGGCCGGCTTGGCGATGACCGGGTTGCCGGCAGCCAGTGCAGCCGAGACCTGACCGGTGAAGATGGCCAGCGGGAAGTTCCACGGGCTGATGCACAGCACCGGACCCAGCGGCTGGTGGGTGTCGTTCCGGAACTCGGCCGTCACCTGGTTGGCGTAGTAGCGCAGGAAGTCTACGGCCTCGCGGATCTCGGCGATGGCGTTGGGCAGCGACTTGCCGGCCTCGCGGATCACCAGACCCATCAGGATCGCCATGCGGTCTTCCATCAGCTGGGCGGCGCGCTGCAGGCAGGCGGCGCGGTCGGCCGGGGGCACGTCCTTCCAGGTCTTCGCAGCGGCCTCGGCTGTCTTCAGCGCCGCCTCGATGTCGGCCGGCGTGGCCTCCACCACGTGGCCCACCACGTCCTGGTGATCGGCCGGGTTGAGCACGGGCTTCGCATCCTCGGGCAGCTTGGCGCCCTTGCCGGTGGCGGGTGCCGGGCGGTTGCCGGGCTGGGCCAGCCAGGCCTGCTTCGTGCTGGCCAGCAGGCCTGCCGACAGGGTGGCCAGTTCCTGCTCGTTGGCCAGGTCGATACCCGAGGAGTTGGTGCGCTTGCCGAAGACTTCGGTGGCGTACAGGTCGACCGGCAGCGGGATGCGGTCGTGCGGGGCGCCCACCGGCGAGATGGCGGCCGCTTCCTCGATGGGGTTGGTGATCAGCTGGTCGATCGGCAGCGACGGATCGCTGACGCGGTTGACGAAGGAGGTATTGGCACCGTTTTCCAGCAGGCGCCGCACCAGGTAGGCCAGCAGCGTCTCGTAGGTGCCCACCGGGGCGTAGACGCGGCACGGCCGGCCCAGGCCGCCTTCGGAGACGGGCTTGGTGACCTGCTCGTAGAGCGGCTCGCCCATGCCGTGCAGGCACTGGAACTCGTACTGGCCCGGGTAGTAGTTCTGTCCGGCCAGCTCGTAGATGGTGGCCAGCGTCTGGGCGTTGTGGGTGGCAAACTGCGGGTAGATGGCGTCCGGGGCGTCCAGCAGCTTCTTGGCGCAGACCTGGTACGACACGTCGGTGTGCACCTTGCGGGTGTAGACCGGGTAGCCATCCATGCCGTCGAGCTGGGCACGCTTGACCTCGCTGTCCCAGTAGGCGCCCTTGACCAGGCGGATCATCAGCCGATGGTGGCTGCGGCGGGCCAGGTCGATCACGTAGTCGATGACGTACGGGCAGCGCTTCTGGTAGGCCTGGATCACGAAGCCGATGCCGTTCCAGCCGGCCAGCGCCGGGTCAAAGCACAGCGACTCCAGCAGGTCCAGCGAGATCTCCAGCCGGTCGGTTTCCTCGGCGTCGATGTTGAGCGGGATGTCGTACTGGCGGCAGAGCAGGGCCAGCTGGCGCACGCGGGGCAGCAGCTCGGCCTGCACGCGATCGACCTGGGCACGGCTGTAGCGCGGGTGCAGGGCCGAGAGCTTGATGGAGATGCCGGGGCCCTCGTAGATGCCGCGGCCGGCCGAGGCCTTGCCGATGGCGTGGATGGCCATCTCGTAGGAGGCCATGTAGGCCTGGGCGTCGGCTTCGGTGGTGGCGGCCTCGCCCAGCATGTCGTAGGAGTAGCGGAACCCCTTGGCCTCGTACTTGCGGGCGTTGGCCAGCGCTTCCTCGATGGTCTCGCCGGTGACGAACTGCTCGCCCATCATCCGCATGCCCAGGTCCACGCTCTTGCGCACCAGCGGCTCGCCGCCCTGCTTGAGGACGCGGGTGAGCGCCGAGGCCAGCTTGTTCTCGCTGCTGGTGCCCACCAGACGGCCCGTGATGACCAGGCCCCAGGTGGCGGCATTGACGAAGATGGACGGGGACTGGCCCACGTGGGCCTTCCAGTCGCCGTGGCCGATCTTGTCACGGATGAGCGCATCGCGCGTCTGGCTGTCGGGAATGCGCAGCAGCGCCTCGGCCAGGCACATCAGGGCCACGCCTTCCTGGCTGGAGAGCGCGAATTCCTGGATCAGCGCCTCGACGCCGCCGGCACGCGGCCGGGCACGCAGCCCTTCGCTCAGGCGGCGGGCGAGCTTGTACACGCGCGTCTGAAAGCCCGGATCGGTGAGCGGGGAGTCCTTGGCCTGGGCCAGCAGCCAGGTGACGCATTCGGGTTCGGGCCGGCGCCAGGCGGCCGTGATGGCGGCACGGCGCGGGGTCTGCGGAGACACCTGCTGAGCGAAGGCCACGAAGGGCGCCGAGGGCTGGCCCTTGGCGCCCTTGGGCAGCTCGGGCGCATCGGCGCGGGGCAAGGACAGCTGGTCGGGCGGCTCCTGACCGCGTTCGATGGCTTCCAGATAGCTGACCAGCGCCTGTCGGGTCAGCCATTGAAGACTGCGGTTGTTGCGGTCTGCAATGTTCTTCAGGCGGTTGTGCAGTGCTTCGTCGACCTTGATGTCGAGAGGGGGCGTGCTCACGTTTTTGTCTCCGATGTGCCGGTATCCAGTTGGGCGGCCGCCGGCGGGTGTCGGCAGGCTTGCCGAACCCGGGGGACTGCCCGGTCCCCTCCGGACCCGGTACAGCCAGTGCTTGGGGTTCGGGCAGCGAACCCCGCCAGTAAAAATGCCAGCGTATCATTTTTTTTACGAAATATCCTGGTGTCTCATATTCCGTAGAATCGGGGGACTTCTGCGCGTCATGGACAGCCTGTCGTCGCACCCGTTTTCCGACCGCCCGATCCTTACAAGACCACCCTCGAGCATGAAAATCACCACGATCGTGTCGCTGGCCATCGGGCTGGCGGGATGGCAGGCCACCGTGCAGGCACGCGATGCCGTGCCGCCGCAGACCCGGAAGGGGGCTTCGCCGGCCGTGGCGCAGACCTCGCCCGACGGGAACATGGTGCTGATCCCGGCCAGCCAGGCCCGGGACATCCAGCGCGCCACGCGCGAGGTCTCGGACTGCGTTCGCATCGAGGACGACATGAGCCGACTGGGGTGCTACGACGAGGTGATGGCCCGGCGGCTGCCGCAGCCGGACCGGGATCTTCCGAAGCTGAAGGCCTGGGGACTGAGGACGCCGGCCGCTGGTGGGCAGGGCGGCCATCCGCCATCCGATCAGGCCACGCAGACGACCGGGGCGGGGCAGGGCGAACGTCAGTCCGCGACGGCCAGTGGCCAGTCGGCCGGGAAGGGCATGGGCGCATCCGGCGCGCCGGGTGGCGTGCAGCTCATCCGCCTGCCCAACCTGGGGGCCAGCGATGACACCCGCGCCGACGAGGACAACGACAGCTCGCGCGGCAAGCTGCTGCTGGACGGCTCGCATGTCTCACGGGCCGTGCAGGATGTGCGGCGCTCGCTGGGCGCCGATCTGACCGACCGCTGGGAGCTGGACGACGACGCCAACCGCGGGCGTTTCCTGCTGCGTCCCTACAAGCCGATGTACATCTCGTTCGTGGACTGGACGACCAGCCTGAACACGTCGCCGCATACGCCCAACCCGCTCAACACCGTCGGTGCCGGCAATGCCTCGATGGCCAACCAGGGGCGCCACGCCGAGACCACGTTCCAGATCAGCTTCAAGTCGAAGGTGGCCGAGAACCTCTTTGGCGACAACGGCGACCTGTGGGTGGGCTACACGCAGCGCTCGATGTGGCAGATCTACAGTCAGCAGCTGTCGCGCCCGTTCCGCGAGACCAACTACGAGCCCGAGGTGATGGCGGTGTTCCGCACCAACTACCGGCTGGGCGGCTGGCACGGCCGGCTGGCCTCGGTCTCGCTCAACCACCATTCCAACGGCCGCTCGCTGCCGCTGTCGCGCAGCTGGAACCGCATCATCTTCCAGGCGGGGCTGGAGCGTGAGCGCTGGACCCTGCTGCTGCGCCCCTGGTGGCGCATTCCCGAGGATGCCAACGACGACGACAACCCCGACATCAACGATTACTACGGACGGGGCGAGGCTGTGGCCATCTACCGCCATGGCGGCCATGAATGGGCACTCACGGTGCGCCACTCGCTGCGGGTTGGCCATTCGCATGGCTCGGTGGGCCTGGAGCATGCCTTCCCGATCAGCAGCTACCTGAAGGCGCACATCAACCTGTTCCATGGCTATGGCGCCAGCCTGATCGACTACAACCATCGCCAGACCCGCATCGGCATCGGGGTGTCGCTGACGCAGTGGCTCTAAGGGATCCTTTCCCCGTTCCGTGTGTGGCGCGCCTGCGCGTGGAACTTGTTCAGAAGGGATTCCTGGGCAAGGGGGCGACATTTCCGGCATGACATTTCCCTGCCGATGGCAGGGCCTATTCCGACACCTGCTGCCGACACGGGCCGCAGCAGGTACCATCGGACCGTTGTCCTTTTCCTCATTCCTTCTTTCTGGAGCGTAGCGGATACATGGTGGAATCGACGAAGAAGCAAGGAACAGCACGCCAGCTGGCACGCTGGATGGCCGGTGCCGCCGTCGTCGGCTTCCTGGCCGGTGGCATGGTCGGATGCGGCTACAACGACATCCAGCGCGGCGACGAGGCCACCAAGAGCGCCTGGGCCGAGGTGCTGAGCCAGTACCAGCGTCGGGCCGACCTCATCCCCAACCTGGTCAATACCGTGAAGGGCTACGCTGCCCAGGAGAAGGAGGTGCTGCTGGGCGTGACCGAGGCGCGCTCGCGCGTGGGCCAGGTGCAACAGCAGGCCAACCCGACCGATCCCGGCTCGCTCAAGCAGTTCGAGAGCGCCCAGGCCCAGATGAGCAGCGCGCTGTCGCGGCTGCTGGTGGTGGCCGAGCGCTATCCGGAACTGAAGTCCGATCAGAACTTCCGTGAGCTGCAGGCCGAACTGGCCGGCACCGAGAACCGCATCACGGTGGCCCGCAAGCGCTACATCGATTCCATCAACGCCTACAACGTGCTGGTGCGCGAGTTCCCGGTCAACCTGACGGCCAAGGTGATGGGCTATGCACCCAAGCCGCAGTTCTCGGTCGAGAACGAGGCCGCCATCAGCAAGCCGCCCACCGTCGATTTCGGCGGTGGCCAGTCGGCACCGGCTGCCCAGCCTGCGCCTGCGGCCCAGTAAGGCCCGGGCTGTCGCCGGTCGGCGCCTGCCTTGCGGTGGGGCGCTGCCGGTCCCGGTCCCTTTCGCCGGGCGCACGCCTTCGATCCCATGAAGATGCCGAACCGTTCCGAATGCCCCGCCACCGTGCCTGACCGGCCGGTGCATGCCGGCGTCGACGCGCCCCGGCTGCGCCCCTTCCTGCTCTCCGTGGTGCTGGTGCTCGGGAAGCTGACGGCGGTGCTTCCCGTCGGGGCGCAGC
>CAUVLK010000206.1:0-5304 GCA_963552635.1 uncultured Lautropia sp.
ACCCCGGCCCTGTCGCGCGCCGTCATCGTCCACAACCGCGGCCGCAGCGCCGACCCTCATTCACCCATCACTTCCTGCCCTTTCCGATTCCCTTTTCCACCATGGACCTCGACACCCTGCTGCTTCCCCTGCAATTCGACTTCATGCGGGACGCACTGCTGATGGCAGCGGTGGTGGCCGTACCCTGTGCGCTGCTGTCGTGCTTTCTGGTGCTGAAGGGCTGGGCGCTGATGGGCGACGCCATTTCGCACGCCGTCTTCCCGGGGGTGGTGATCGCCTACATGATCGGCATCCCGCTGGCGGTAGGGGCCTTCGTGGCTGGCATGGGCTGCGCGCTGCTCACGGGCTACGTGAACGAGCACAGCCGCATCAAGCAGGACACGGTGATGGGCGTGGTGTTCTCCAGCATGTTCGCCCTGGGGTTGCTGCTGTATGTCTGGGCGCGCAGCGAGGTGCACCTGGAGCACATCCTGTTCGGCGACGTGCTGGGCACCAGCCCGCAGGACCTACTGGAAAGCGGCGGCATCGCGCTGATGGTGGCCGGCTGGATCAGCCTGAAATGGCGCGACCTGATGCTGCAGAGCTTCGACCCAGTCCAGGCGCGTACGGCGGGGCTGCCGGTGCGCCTGCTGCACTATGCGCTGCTGGCGGCGGTGTCGCTGGCCGTGGTGGGGGCGCTGAAGTCGGTGGGCATCGTGCTGACCATCTCGCTGCTGATCGCCCCAGGCGCCATCGCCCGGCTGCTCACCCGCACCTTTGGCCGCATGCTGGTGGTGGCGGTGCTGCTGACGGTCGTGACCTCGCTGGTGGGCGTCTACCTGGCCTTCTTCCTGGACAGCGCGCCAGCCCCCACCATCGTGCTGCTGCTGGCCTTGGAGTTCATCGTGGCGCTGGGCATCAGCACACGGCGGGATCGTCGGGCGCAGGCGTCGCTCAGCCTTCCAGACAGGCTTCCAGTCCAGGCGCCACCTTGGAAACCTGAAACTCGGTGAGCTGGTAGTCGGCCACGCCCGCCTGGTGGAAAGGATCTTCCGCCAGGATGCGCTCGGCGTCGGCCCGGCTTTCGGCACGCATCAGGATGACGCCGCCCGTGCGTGGCTGCTTGCGGCCGGACATGAGCAGGCTGCCGGCAGCGTACTGCTTGTCCAGCCAGGCGCGATGCGCCTCAAGGTGCTGCTCCACCTCGGCCAGGGGTTTGATGTAGCTGAGAGAGACGATGAACATGGGAAGCCCAAAGATCAGGGGAAAGAGCTGGAACCATATCACACGGCCTGCTGACGGAAACTGGCAGCGGGCGTGGCTATCATGGTCTGGTGGATGATGTCCCCGGGGCTACGTACCCGAAAGGCTGCATTCCCCGAGGCTGCGCCCCCGGGGCATCCCTTCATCACCTCTTCCCATCCACCCGCCCCCTCTGGAGCCCTGACATGCACACCTTCAATCATCGGGATGGCCAGCACCTGGACATCGACGGCGCACGCATCTACGTGGAGGAACAGGGCAACCCGGACGGGCCGGCGCTGCTGCTCCTGCCGGGCGGCTTCGACCAGATCGAGACCTGGAACCTGCTCACGCCGGGGCTGGCCGCCACGCACCGCCTCATTGGCATCGACAGCCGCGGGCACGGCCGCTCCACGCTGGGCCCGCAGCCACTGTCCTACCAGCGCCTGGTAGAGGACGTGAAGGCCGTCGTGCAGCATCTGGGACTGGCGCGCTATGGCGTCATCGGCCACAGCGATGGCGGCATCGTGGCGCTGCGACTGGCGGCGGACCCGGCCAATCCGGTCACGCACATCATCCCCATCGGGGCCCAGTGGGAACTGCCACCCGACGATCCGGCCCGCGACGAGCTGGCGCAGGCCACGCCCACCTTCTGGCGAAAGACTTTCCCGGGCACCCGCCAGACCTATGGCGTGGGCACCTACGAGGCGCTGAACCCCGAACCGGACTTCGATACCTTTGCCCGGGCCGTGCTGGCCATGTGGCTGAGCGACGGCGAGGATGCCTATCCGGGCGAGCGCATCCGCGCCATTCAGGCCCGGACGCTGATCATCCACGGCGAGGAGGATCCCTTCGTCAGCCGCCCCCACACCCAGGCCCTGCTGGACCGGGTGCCGCACGCGAAGCTGCTGCACCTGCCGTTCACGGAGCATTCGGCCCACGAAGAGCGGGTGGACTGGGTGCTGCCGGTGATTCGGGAATTCCTGGGGACTTCAGACGCCCTTGAAGAGCCTGTGAAAGAATAGGAGACGATCCACGCACAGGAGGGCTCACGATGTCTGAATACACGACGGTTTCATCCGGCAGCACGACGGCAACCGACACCGCTCCCACGGTCGACGCGGTGGTCTTCGACCTGGGCGGGGTGCTGGTGGACTGGAACCCGCGCTACCTGTACCGCAAGATCTTCAGCACCGAAGCCGAGGTGGAAGACTTCCTGGGCCGGGTCTGCACGGCGGAATGGAACCAGGAGCAGGACCGGGGTCGCCCCTGGGCCGAGGCGGTGAAGCTGCTGCAGGCGCAGTTTCCGCAACATGCCGACGAGATTGCCGCCTATCACCTGCGCTGGCCCGAGACGCTGAATGGCGAGCTGCCCGAATCGGTGGCCCTGCTGGAGCAGCTGCGCCGCGAGCCGGTGCGGCTGCTGGCGCTGACCAACTGGTCGGCCGAGACCTTCCCGGTAGCGCGCGAACGCTTTGCCTTCCTGCAATGGTTCGAGGACATCATCGTGTCCGGCGAGGAGAAGGTGATCAAGCCGGATGCCGAGATCTTCGGGCTGCTGGTGCAACGCCATGGGCTGATGCCGGAGCGCACGGTGTTCATCGACGACTCGTTGCGCAACGTGGAGGCGGCTCGGGCACTGGGCTTTCGGGGCATCCACTTCACCGGGACGGATTCGCTGCGCAACGGGCTGCAGGCGCTGGGGCTGCTGCAGCACGCCTGAGAAAGGTTCGACAGAACAAAAAGGTAAAAAGCCGACACCCGCGCGCTACGGGAATCGGCTTTTCAGGTATGGGTGCAGAGGGAACAGGCCCGACTGCACTCGACCGGGCGTGCTGATCATCGGCCGGGCAATGCCGGCCGACAAGGCACCATCAGGCCATGGCCTTGATGGCGGCCGACAGCCGGCTCTTGTGGCGGGCAGCGGCGTTCTTGTGGATGATCTTCTTGTCGGCGATGGAATCGATGACGCTCATCGAAGCCCGGAACTGGGCCGTGGCGGCTTCCTTGTCGCCAGCGGCAACGGCCTTGCGCACCTTCTTGATGGCGGTACGCAGGCGCGAACGCAGGCTGCTGTTGTGGGCGTTCAGTTGGACTGCCTGGCGAGCACGTTTGCGCGCCGACGCGATGTTTGCCATGGAGCGGTTTCCTCTAGGAGCCCGAGGGCTCTGGTAGACAACGGGAACGACTGCGGGCCGCCCGGTTGCGTATGTTCACGATCGGGCAACACTGCCCGAAAACTAAGCTTATCATTATAGCGTCCGATCTTCGGTGCCTTCAAGTCTGCGACAGGGCATGATGCGTCCGGGCCGCCATGAGCGCCCCGGGCAGCCCTTCCCGTCACCTTCACCCCGCTTTCCATCGTGAACCTCCTCCGCGCTGCCGCCACCATCAGTGGCCTGACCCTCGTTTCCCGCATCCTCGGTCTGGTCCGGGAGACGCTGGTGGCCTCGGTCTACGGTGCTGGTGCGCTGACGGACGCCTTCTTCGTGGCCTTCCGCCTGCCCAACATGCTGCGGCGGCTGTTTGCCGAAGGGGCTTTCACGCAGGCCTTCGTGCCGGTGCTGGCGCAGAGCCAGCAGCATTCGCCCGAGGAAACGCGCCGGGTGCTGGATGCGGTGGCAACGATGCTGTTCTGGGTGCTGACGGCGGTCGTGACGGTGGGCGTGCTGGCCGCCCCATGGCTGGTATGGATGGTGGCCAGCGGCCTGCGGCAGGATCCGCAGACCTTCTCCATCGCCGTGCTCATGACTCGCTGGATGTTCCCGTACATCCTGCTGATCTCGCTGGTGGCGCTGGCCGCTGCGGTGCTGAACCTGTGGAAGCGCTTTGCGGTGCCGGCGTTCGCCCCCGTGCTGCTGAACATCTCCATCATCCTGGCAGCGCTCTTTCTCAGCCCGTACTTCGATCCGCCGGTGCTGGCCCTGGCGGCCGGCGTGATGATCGGCGGCGTGCTGCAACTGCTGTGGCAGGTGCCGTCGCTGGTTCGCATCGGCATGCTGCCGCGCATCCGGCTGTCGTTCTGGCACGCGCTGAAGGATCCGGCGGTGCAGCGGGTGATGAAGAACATGGCCCCCACGCTGCTGGCCGTGTCGGTGGCGCAGTTCAGCCTCATCATCAACACGCAGATTGCCTCATGGCTGGCGCCGGGCAGCGTGTCGTGGGTCAGCTACGGCGACCGGCTGATGGAGTTTCCCACCTCGCTGCTGGGCATCGCCATGGGCACGCTGCTGCTGCCCAGCCTCTCGCAGGCCAATGCGTCGGGCAACACGCAGCGCTACAGCGACCTGCTGGACTGGGGGCTGCGGCTGGCACTGCTGCTGGCCACACCGGCCATGGTGGGTCTGGCGCTGATGGCCAAACCACTGACGGCGCTGCTCTTTCACTATGGCGCCTTCAGCGAGCATGACCTGCTGATGACCTCGCACACCGTGCGCGCCTACGGGGCCGGGCTGTTTGCGCTGACGGCCGTGCGCATCCTGGCGCCGGGCTTCTTTGCCAAGCAGGACGTGCGCACGCCTGTGAAGATCGCCGTGACGGTGCTGATCTGCACGCAGCTGATGAACCTGGCGCTGGTGCCGTGGCTTGCCCATGCGGGGTTGGCGCTGTCCATCTCGCTGGGCGCCTGGCTGAACGCCGGCTGGCTGCTGCGCGGCCTGAAGAAGCGCGGCAGCTACACGCCCCGTCCGGGCTGGCGGCCCTTCATGCTGAAAGTGGCGCTGGCACTGGCCGTGATGTCGGCCCTGCTGGGCTGGGGTGCCGAGTCCTTCGACTGGGCTGCGCTGCAGGCCACGCCCTGGCTGCGCATCGCCATGGTGCTCGGCATGGTGGCCGGCGGCGCCCTGCTCTATTTCGGACTGCTGATGGCCATGGGGCTGAACATCCGGCAGGTGCTGCGGCCGCCGGCGGAGAATGCTTGAGGGCCGAGCAAGAACTGTACAGGGCATGCCGCAGCCCGGAGCAGCCCTGATTCGGCCCTTCTCCCTGCTCCAGCCTTGGTCAGACCTGCCCTGACCAAGGCCGGAACAAAGCCCTGAAGGCTCCGACACTCGTTCATGACATAGTCTTTAAACATATCGTGTC
>CAUVLK010000207.1:0-5289 GCA_963552635.1 uncultured Lautropia sp.
GGCGACGCGGGGCGGGTGCGGCATCGGTCGCGGCCGGGGCCGCAGGCTGCACGCCACTGCCCAGCACCGGCTGCAGCAGCGGCACCAGGATCGAGAAGAGCTTCGGGTTGCCGGCCAGCATCTGGCCGCCATCCAGATAGTTCGCCTCGCCGTCGAAGTCGCCCACCAGACCACCGGCCTCGGTGACCAGCAGGCTGCCGGCCGCCACGTCCCAGGGCTTGAGCCCCAGTTCGAAGAAGGCGTCGAAGCGGCCGGTGGCCACATAGGCCAGATCCAGCGCGGCCGAGCCCGAGCGGCGCATGATGGCGCCCTTGTCGACCAGCGGGCGCAGCACCGTCAGGTAGGCGTCCTCGTCCTGGTGACGACGGAAGGGGAAGCCCGTGCCCAGCAGCGAATCCTCCAGGCGGAAGCGCTTGCTGGCGCGGATGCGGCGGTCGTTGAGGAAGGCGCCCCGCCCACGGGTGGCCGTGAACAGCTCGTTGCGGTTGGGATCGAAGATCAGTGCCTGGGTGATCACGCCGCGCTCCATCAGGGCGATGGAGATGCAGTAGTGAGGCAGACCGTGAATGAAGTTGGTGGTGCCGTCCAGCGGATCGATGATCCAGACGTGCTCCACGTCCTTCAGCGGGGTGTCGGCCGGGGTGGACCTGCCGGGCTGGAAGCCGGATTCCTCCGCTAAGATTGCGTGGTCTGGGTAGGCCGCAAGCAGCGTCTCGATGATGGCGGCTTCGGAAGCACGATCCACCTCGGTGACGAAGTCGTTGCGGTCCTTGCGGGTGATCTGCACCGTTTCGATGTCGACACTGGCGCGGTTGATCAGTCGGCCAGCCTGCCGTGCGGCACGCACGGCGACATTGAGCATCGGATGCATGGTGACTCTTCAGAAGAACAATCCCGAGATTCTACATCAACAAATGACCGAGCGTTCAGAAACGCACCGCAAACTGGATGCGTTCAGCCAACACCTGCTGGATGCCTGCCGGTTCTTGCTGGTTTCACCCAGCCTGTCGGCCAATATCGGGTCGGCCGTGCGGGCGCTCACCACCATGGGCATCCCGGACCTGATGGTGGCGGCACCGCGTGACGCTGCGTTCCGTGAAGATGCAGGGGCGCTGGCTCTGGCAGCCGGTGCGGAGGCGCGGCTGGCCCAGGTGGGCAGTCGTCCCAGTCTGGACGCGGCGCTGGCCGACTGTCAGCTGGCGGTGGCGGTCAGTGCCGAGGGGCGGGAATTCGGGCCGCCGCCCGCCTTTCCCGGGCCGCTGTGTACCGAGGTGCTGGACATGCTGTCGGCCGGGCAGGTGCAGCGGGTAGCCTTTGTCTTTGGTACCGAGCGTACCGGGCTGGGCACGGCCGAGATGGCACGCTGCCAGCGCTGGCTCACCATTCCGGCCGATGCCGACTACAGTTCGCTGAACCTGGCGCAGGCGGTGCAGATCGTGGCGTTCTCGCTGCGGCAGGCGGTGCTGGAGCGGGAGGCGGCGCGTGCCATGACCCGTGGGGATTCCACATCGGGTGGGGCGATGGGCGGAGAGCTGGCCCGTGCCGTGGATGGATATCCGACGGGTGTGCGTGGCCGTGGAGATGCGGAAAGTCCGGCGGCTGGCGTGCACCACGACGGCGGTCGGGGCCTCAGGTCCGGTGAAAGACTGGCCGATCTGGGGGCCGTCGAGGGGCTGTATCGCCATGCCGAGAGCAGCCTGGCGGCGCTGGGCACGCTCGATCCGGCCCGGCCGCGACGGCTGATGGCCCGGCTGCGGCATCTGTTTGGCCGCACGTCGCTGACGGCGGCCGAGGTGGATCTGCTGCGCGGCATCTGCCGCGACATCGATCGGCGGACGAAGTGAACTCAGTCTGCGGCGACGGGCAGCGCCATGCCTTCGGCAAAGGACATGACATGACCGCGCGGCGGGGTTGAGGCGTCGCCTTCGGTCCAGTCGCTCAATACCCAGCGGGTACGCTGACCGCCCGGATGCGACCAGCGGTGCAGGGCGGGGCGATGGGTGTGGCCATGCACCAGGACCGGGCAGTCGTGGGCATCCATGGCCGCATTCACGGCATCGCGGTTCACGTCGGCCAGCACGGCCGCACCCTGTTGCTGCTGGGCGCTCTGCTGACGCAGCGATTGCGCCAGCGCAATGCGTTCGGGCACACTGCGGGCCAGCAGTGCGGCCTGCCAGGCCGGCTGGCGGCACTGGGCACGCCATTGCTGGTAGGGCACGTCGTCGGTGCACAGCGGATCGCCATGTGAGAGCAGCACCCGCTGGCCAGCGATCTCCACCACGGTGGGATCCGTCAGCAGCGTGGCGCCGCAGCGCTGGCTGTAGGTGGGGTGCCCGGGCTGGCCGGGCAGCGGTGAATCGATCAGGAAATCCCGGTTGCCGTGCATCAGGAAGACCTGGCCGCCCTGGTCGGCGAAGCCGTGCAGCAGTGCTGCCAGCCGCTGCGCGGCCGGCCCCACGGCATCGTCACCGATCCAGTACTCGAAGAGATCCCCCAGCAGGAAGAGCGTGCTGCCCGATGCCGGCGTGGCCTGCAGGCGTGCGGCCAGCTCGGTCAGGAAGCGCTCGACCAGTGCCGGATGGCGGTCATCCAGGTGCATGTCCGAGGCGAACAGCACCCGGTCGGGATCGGGCAGGCTGGGCAGGGCAGCACCGGACACGGCTTACTTGACCCGCTCGACCGATTCGATGATCACCGGCTCACGCGGCACGTCGGCGTGCATGCCGGCGCGGGTGGTCTGCACCTGGGCGATCTTGTCCACGGTCTCCATGCCCTCGATCACCTTGCCGAACACGGCATAGCCGTTGCCGTCCGGCTGCGGGTAGTTCAGGCCGTTGTTGTTGACGGTGTTGATGAAGAACTGGGCGGTGGCGGAGTCAGGCACGCTGGTGCGGGCCATGGCGATGGTGCCGCGGTCGTTCTTCAGGCCGTTGCGCGACTCCAGCGGGATCGGGCTGCGGGTGGGCTTCTGCTGCATCTTCGCGTCGAAGCCGCCACCCTGGATCATGAAGTTGCCGATCACGCGGTGGAAGATCGTGTCCTTGTAGAAGCCGTCGTCGACGTACTTCAGGAAGTTCTCGACGGTCTTGGGGGCCTTTTCCGGGTACAGCTCGATCACCATCTCACCCAGCGACGTCTTCATCCGCACCTTCGGTGCAGCTTCGGCGGCGGCGCCATCGGACGGGCCCGACATCAGCAGGGCGCCGGCGAGCAGGGCCAGAACGGGCGACAGCAGGGAGTGGGGACGGGTGAAACGGGTCATGAGGGTGTTGCTCCTGTGAAAAACGGTTTGCCATGAAGGCCGGGTACGGGCATCAGGCCCGGGCAGCCGGCGGCGTGGGCGTCCGACGGGGCCGGCCACGGGATCGAGTGGCGCAGGCCGGCGCAGGACGGATCATTCGGTGGGCGAAGACCTGCGGGGTGTCGTGGATTCGACCGCCGGGGCATGCCTGACGGCCGATTCTGCCGGCCGTGTGACGGAACGGAAAGCCTCACCCGAAGAACGGTCGGTGGACGGTTCGAGCAGCGTCTCCAGCGCCTTCAGGCGGGTGGCGCGCACGGGGCTGGGCGCCAGCTTCTGGGCATGGCGCCAGCGCTGTGCCGCCAGCTGCAGGTAAAGGTCGCCCAGGTTCTGGTAGGCCACCTCGTAGTCCGGGACCGAGCGGATGGCGGCTTCCAGGGCATCGCGGGCACCCTCCAGGTTCCCCTGGGCAGCCCGGACCACGGCCAGGTTGTTGTAGGGCTCGGGCAGCTCGGGATACTCCTCGATCAGCCCGTTGAACTCGTGCTCGGCATCGGCCATCCGCTTGAGCTGAAAGAGCGCCAGCCCTTTCAGGAAGCGCAGCCGGGCATCCCCCGGTGCCTCCTGCAGGGCCGCATTGGCCATGGCCAGCGCCCGGGCGGGATCGCGCCGGTTCAGGGCTGCCTGGGCCTGCCGGCGCTGGTTCTCCAGCTCGGCACGGGCATCGGCGGGTTGCCCCCCGCGATTGATCGGCAGGGGATCGGCCAGGCTCGCACCCGTGCCCTCATCGCCCGCATGGCTGCCTGCCGAGGCGCGCGAGGCCTGGGCCGATGCGGCGTTCCCCTGGCTGCTGTCCTGCGTGCTGGCTGTCGCTTCGTCGGCGGTCGACTCGACCAAGCCGTGGGAGGACAGGATGGCGTTGTCCAGCCGCTCGGTCGATGCGCTGTCGGCCGCGCTTGCCTGGGTGACGGCCAGAATCAGCGCCGGCAGCAGTGCCATTCGCATCAGGGAGGCGGGCAGGGAGGAAACGGTGGGCATGGGCGACGAACGGGAGAAACGGAAGGGGTGCAAAGGACAGGGCAGGCCAGGACGCGCAGCTGTGCGCGCCATGTCATGCGCTCTGGAATACCGTTGCAGTGCGGGGTCGACCCACGACTGTCGGTTACACTCTGAGTTTAGTGCGGCATTCTAGAGCGTGCAGCGGGCGGCATGTGCATTTGTCCTTGCAGCCCGGCCGGCGCTTGGGGTGTGCGCCACAGATGCGGTGGCCACAGGCTTTCCCCGGCCCGTCCCGGACAGGGAGCTGCGTGTTCCCGGTGCCGTCGTCTGTCGTGCCCGCCCTTTTCATCCCTTTTTCCGTTCCCTACCGTCGACCCTCCATGGCCCGGACGCTCAAGCTCTACAACTCCCTGACCCGTCGCAAGGAAGACTTCCAGCCCCTCGAAGCGGGGCGGGTGGGGCTGTATGTCTGCGGCATGACGGTCTACGACTATTGCCACATCGGCCATGCGCGGATGCTGGTGGCTTTCGACGTGGTGCAGCGCTGGCTGCGCGCGCGTGGCTACCAGGTCACCTACGTGCGCAACATCACCGATATCGACGACAAGATCATCCGTCGTGCCGTCCAGAACGGCGAGACGCTCTCCAGCCTCACCGGCCGCTTCATTGCCGCCATGCACGAGGACGAGGCCGCGCTCGGCATCCTGCGCCCAGACCTGGAGCCGCGTGCCACCGACTACGTGCCGCAGATGCTGGATCTGGTGAGCCTGCTGGAAAGGAACGGCTACGCCTACCGCAGTGGCGACGGCGACACGCTCTTTCGGGTCCGGCGCTTTGCCGGCTACGGCCGCCTGGGCGGCAAGTCGCTCGACGACCTGCGTGCCGGCGAGCGCGTGGCCGTGGCCGCCGGCAAGGAAGATCCGTTCGATTTCGTGCTCTGGAAGGCTGCCAAGCCCGAGGAACCGCCCGAGGCCTGCTGGCAGGGGCCCTTCGGTCCGGGGCGCCCGGGCTGGCACCTGGAGTGCTCGGCCATGTCCACCCAGCTGCTG
>CAUVLK010000208.1:0-5280 GCA_963552635.1 uncultured Lautropia sp.
ACCACGTGAAAGCATCCGAGGAACCCGCCGCACGCGAGCCCCGCAGCGTGCCCCAGTCAATGGAGGAGACCCAGCGGGAGGGGCGGTCGTTCTGTTCGTGGGTGATGGCGTTGTTGCTGCTGATGTAGTTCTCGCGCGGATCCGGAGCCACGTTGTCCATCACCAGATGGTAGATCTGGCCGGCCACCAGCGGCTGCTGGCTGGTGAACGTGCTGTCGGCAAAGATGGCGCGATCCCCTTGGGCGGCCGAACCCGGCGTGAACTCTGCCGTGGCCAGCGGCGTGGCCGACATGTCGGGTGCATGGGCGTCCGAACCGTCGTCGGGCAGCAGGCGCAGACGGATGACGCCGCCGTTGCCCCGCGAATAGCCCGTTCCCGGTTGCCAGTACAGCCGTGCCGAGGCCAGGTTGCCGCTGATGGTGGCCCGGAAGCGGTTGGAGACGATTCTCTCCTGGCTGCCGTTGATGCCGATCATGGTGTTGCCCAGGGCATCCTGCCGGAACACGCCGGGGCCGTAGAGCCGGCCGATCTCGGCCGAGTTGAGCGCATAGCCTTCGCTGCCGGGCTGGCTGACGATGGCCTTGGTCTGCTGGACAGGAACGTCCGAAGCGCCAGAACCCCCGCCGCCACCGCCGCATCCAGACAACACTGCCCCGGCCAAAAGGGCGCTAAATAGCAAAATATTGTTACGCGCAACGCGCTTGTGTACGGTATTAGCAACGTTGCTATTGCTAATTTTCATGAATTCCTCTCCGGATCGGTATCCCGGGATATTAGGGGCAAGCGTCGGGAAAGTAAACACGGTATTTGGGAATAAATTCGGTGGCGAGTTTTATCGGGAGGGAATATATGCGCCGTGCCTGGTGTCGGAATTGCTGCTTTTTACGGTGATATTGACGTTTGGTACGAATAAGAGCCGAAAATGAACGGTGTATTTACGTCCATCGGGACTCATTGTCATGTCCTGATGCTTGGAGGCAGCTTTCCCTGTCATCGCAAGACCCACCATTTTTTGGGGGAGTGGTGGAGTGGCGGATGGAAACCTCTGATGCAGAACGGCCAGCCGCCGCAAGGCATGCTGGCCGTTCTTCTTCGACTTTCCGGGCAGCGATTGCTCTGCGCGGAAAGCCGGTGACTGGGAGGAGGATAGATCAGGGCGCCAGATGCAGGACGACAGGCCAGTTGGAGCCGCGCCGTGATTGGGTGTAGCTCCAGTGGTAGGTGTCGAGCCAGCTGCCGTTCTGGAAGTGCTGCGCCTGAGATTCAGTGAAGGCGGCAGGCCACCGGAAACCGTAGCTGGAGCCATTGCGGTGGCCACCGAATTTCCACTGGCTGCTGCCTTGCGGACGGAATTCTAGGTCGTAGGTCTGGCCGGCACGCAGACGGATGTTCTTGGGCAGCGCGATGTCGTACCAGGTGGTTCCTCCCATCGACAGGCTGGTGTTGGTGCGGATCAGGTGATAGTTGGGGCGCAGGGCCTCGATGGTGCCATTGGCCAGGACCGTCTGCCCTTGCAGGATGCGCCACTCAAGCCGCCCACCTACCGATGCTGCCGTGGAGAAGGAAATGCCGGAGATGGTCTTGTCCGAGCCAGGCGTGAAGCGTTCACGTACCGGCGTGGCCTGGGTGGCGGTGAAGATCGTCTTCGGATCGACGCTGCCACCTTCCATGTCGGAAACGCCCTGGATCTGGCCGTTGGTCATCGTCAGCTGCAGAATGGGCGAGAAGTAGTTGTTGGTGGTGCCCTTCTCGGTGAGGTTGAGCCAGGTATAGGCATTGCGCGAGCCGCGCGGACGTTTTGCCAGCAGGGTGGACCAGTCCAGGGTGTTCAGCCAGCGCGCCGGGCGACCGGTGCCGATGTAGGTGATGGCGTTGTTGCTGCTGATGAAGTTGTCGTTGGGGTGGGCGTCGATGTTGTCCATCACCAGGTGATAGATCCTGCCGGCCTGCAGCGGTTGATTGCCGCGCGACACCGGGATGTCCTGGAAGATGGATTTCTTGTCTTCGCCCGGCTTGAGGCCGGGGCGATAGACAGCCTGGGCCAGCGGCTCGCCCTTCATGTCGGGCAGGTGTGCGCTGGAGCCGTCATCGGGGAAGACGCGCAGACGAATGGTGCCGCCCGTGCCGCCTGCATAGCCCAGACCGGTCTGCCAGTAGAGCTTAACGCTGGCCAGATAGCCGCTGTTGAGTGCCATGAACCGGTTGGAGACGACGGTTTCCAGATTGCGATAGGAGCCGACGATGGTGTTAGCCAGTGCATACTGATTGAACACGCCGGGGCCGTAGAGACGGTTGAACTCGGGGGAGTTCAGTCGGTATCCATCGCTCGTGACGCTGACCAGACGGTCCCTGGCGGCAGACGGATTCTGGCTGGCGGCGCTGTTGTTGCTGGCGCTGTTGCTGCCCGGATTGCCATTGGCGGGGCTGTTGCCTGCCGACGGTTTGGGCTGGCTGGCGTCGCTGTTCTGTGCGGGCCGCTCGTTGCGGCTGGGCTTGTCCCAGTCCCGGGCCCACTCAGGCAGGTTGGGGTCGTTCAGGCGATGCAGGTTGGTGGGGCGCGGATGCTTGGGCTGCAGCGTGCCACGCACGGCGTCCGGATGATCGGCGTCGTTGGCCGTGGCCGCTTCGGCGCTGGCGACCAGCATGCCGGATGCGAGGTCCATCAGTCCGGCCGTCGGTTTGCCGATGCGCTCCATGGCCCAGGCAAGATCATTGGCGAACTCGTCCTTGGGCGCCGAGTCCAGAATGTCCGGTGTTTCTCCGGGTTTCTGGTCGAAGATGAAGGCGGCTTCCGAGGTGATGCTGGGGCCGTCCACCGTGATGGGGGCAGCGGCGATTTCCTGATGCGTCTCGTCCTGACCCGTGCCACCGCAACCGGCCAGTGTCAGGGATAGGGCGAGACAGGTACTCAGCATGGTCGGATGGCCTGGAAAGCGGCTATGCGGCTTGAAGAGGAAAGACGGAAGGGCAGGGCACATGACTGAAACCCCCACTGGTGGGGGGCGGACCGTGGTGGACGAACAGCCGTTTTCCTGTTGTCAAGGAAAACGATCACGGTTTCAGTCTAGGTGTATTGTTGCACAAAAACATCAGTCGGGCGTATCGACGGCGAGGATGCGGCGATCGATGGCAATGCGCACCGGGCGGGGATATGGCAGCTCCCCGCCCTCGTCCGACTGAGGCAGGTGCCCTCAGCTCTTCAGGATCTCTTCGTACAACGCTTCCAGACGCTTGGCCTGGGTATTCCAGTTGTACTGTTCCATGACGGCCTTCTGGCCGTTGCGACCCATCTGGGCGCGTCGTTCCGGATCATCACGCAGGGTGACGATGGCCTTGGCGATGGCGTCCACATCCATGGGGTCAACACAAAGGCCGATGTCGTGCTTCTCGACGAACTCCACCCAGTCGGGGATGTCGGAAACGATGGAGGGAATGCCGGCCGCCATGTATTCAAGCAGCTTGATCGGTTCGGCGCTGACGTGGTTCGGGGTCGGGTGCAGGGTGCAGAGACCGGCGAAGCTGCGTTGCAGGGCAGCGCGGATGCCGTCACGCTCGACCCATCCCAGTTCGTCGACACGGGACCAGCCGCTCATGGCTGCAGCCTGGTCGCGTTCGGCCTTGGTCTTGAAGGTGCCTGCCAGCACCAGGCCGACGTCGGCCTTTTCCACGGCCGCGACGGCCTCGTAGATGCCGCGGATGCGCGAGATGCCGCCCACGTAGGCCACGTGGGTGGCCGGAGGCAGTTTCTTGACCAGTTCCGACAGTGGCAGGTTGGCCTCTTCCTCGGTGGGAGGGCTGGCCAGTTCCGACAGCAGCGGGTAGTTGTGCACCACCATCAGTCGGCGTGCCACGTCCTCGAAGAAGGGTCCGAGCTTGGAGGCGGCCACGACCGTGCCATCCAGCCGTCGGGCGGCAATGCGCTCCATGCCCCGCGCCAGCCGGGAGACCACCTTGCGGATGGGCGCCGGGATCCAGTGCTTGGTCAGGATCTGGTTGGCCAGATCTTCATGCACATCGATGACGACCTTGCGTCCGCTGAGCTTGAGCAGAAGGCCGAGCGGGATCAGTTCGGGATCGTGGAAGTGGTAGAGCTGGGCGTCGACCGCGCGACATTGGCGCCAGGCGTCGTACATCTTGCGCGTCATGCGCGAGACGCGGCCGGCGCCGGGGCGTTCCTGGAGCGGGTGAATGGTGACGCCGAGCTTGGCCGCTTCGGCCACCTCTTCGGGGGTGGCGGCGATGACGGCATGGGCGTCATAGCCGGCGGCAGCCAGTGAGGCCAGTTCCTTGCGGACGATGCGGATTTCGACGCCACGGTGGACCGTGGAGAAATGGCAGATGCGGATCGGCTTCATGTCCATCCTTTGCCGAAGCGGAAGCTCAGGGCCTCGCGGATACGGCAGGTCAGTTCAGAAAAGTTCGACGGCCAGTGTGCACGCCAGGATTTCGGGTGCGTGAGAATGCCCAGCGGGGTGACGCCCTGTTCAATCAGCGCGAAGGGTTCGCCCCGCACCCAGTAGTGGGGCGGGTTGCTGTCGGACAGGTAGCAGGCAAAGGGTTTCATGACGTTGTCGTCATAGCATTCACTGCGGATGCCCAGCCGCTCGCGCAGGGCCTGATCCTGCAGCAGCATGTGGTTGGGCATCTTGAGGAAGCGGTTCATCCAGTCGCCATGGGAGCAGACCACGTCCATCGGCACGTTGAAGCGTGTGCGCAGTGCCTGCAGGTTCTGGGCGAACAGCTCGTGGATGGCCGGCATGGCGGCCTGTACGGCTGCCGGTGAACGCAGGCGATGCTGCTTGGCGTACTCGGCCAGTTCCTCGAAGTGGTAGCTGACGTGGACGCCATCCCTGGCCAGCTGCTGGATGACATCGGCATCCATCGTGCTCTGCCGGAAGTAATAGCTGGCACGGCAGCCCAGTTCCTGTTCGATCCGGTGCCAGGCCAGCGACAGCTTCGGGTCGGTGTCGATGTCGTGGCGCATCACGAGGATCCGCTCATCGGGGGTCATCGAGCCTTCAAGCTGAAGGGTCAGCCACTGGGCGTTGTCGATGACGCGATACCCGTGGTCGCGGGCATGCTTCAGAAGCCGCCGGTACTCGTCCTGCCGGTTGGGCAGGATCAGTTCCTCGTAGAGCCGCCAGCCCAGCTTGCGAACGCGGGCAGCCGGGCCCGACTGGCGCTGCATGAGGCCGGGCATGGCGAGCTCAGCCTGTGGGGCCAGGCCCGCCGGAACATGGTCAACGGAAGGCGATGGGTTCATGGGGCGATGCATCCGGA
>CAUVLK010000209.1:0-5276 GCA_963552635.1 uncultured Lautropia sp.
AATACCGGAAGCAGCAATAATTCTGCATTCAGGAATTTCAGGGGCAACACGGCATCTGGGTCGCGCACCCGCCCTCCGGTCGACTATCCGTTGCTGGTGGATGAAGACGGCACGCCCATTGACGAGGATGCGCCTGACTTCCGGGACGACGGCCGGCCTCGTGACAGCTTCCCGCGCAGCAAGACGATGCAGGCGCTGCTGCGTTACCCCACACTGACGACGGCCGTGGGACTGGCCGTGGCCGTACCCATGGCCACCCTGGTGCTGCGCACGCCAGCCGCCCGGCAGACACTGCTGCGCATCGGCAAGTTTGCGGCCGAGCAGGAAGTGTGGAAGTACGTGCGCAAGCTCAGCAAGTAGAGCAAGCCATCAGTCCAGATCAGGCAGCGCCTCGGTGCGGGTGCGGCGCGCATCCAGCGCCTGCACCTCGCGGCGCAGCCACCACAGCATCAGGAGGCCCGGCAGCGCCGCGGCCACCGTCATCAGGAAGAAGCTGGGCCAGCCCTGCTGCTCCACCACCACGCCGGCCACCGGCCCCACGTAGACCCGGCCGATGGCCGCCAGCGCCGAGAGCAGCGCGTACTGCGCGGCCGAGAAGCGCCGGTCGGTCAGGGTCATGAGGAAGGCCACGAAGGCGGCCGTGCCCAGACCGCCGCAGAGGTTCTCGATACCGATGGCGCCGGCCATCAGCAGATAGCTCTTGGGCAGTACCGACAGCAGCCAGTAGCCCACGTTGGAGAACGCCTGCAGGATGCCGAAGAGCATCAGCGATTGATAGAGCGATCGCGACGACAGCCAGGCCCCACCCAGCAGCGCGCCGATGATGGTGGCCAGAAGGCCCAGCCCCTTGTTGATGGCGCCGATCTCGGCCTGGCTGAAACCCACGCCGCGCAGCAGGAAGCTGGTGGACAGGCTGGCGGCAAAGGCATCGCCCAGCTTGTACAGCACGATGAGCAGCAGGAAAGCCAGCGCATGCGGCCGGGCAAAGAAGGCATCCCACGGCGCCACGAAGGACGGAAAGCCCACGCGACGCGCCACCAGCACGGCACCCACGCCGGTCAGCAACATCACGGCGGTTTCGGCCAGCAACTGGCCCAGCGGCCCGGCCTGCAGCCACGCCAGCACCGGCCGGCTGGCCTGCGTGCACAGCCACCACAGCAGCGCACCGCCCAGCACCATGGCCACAAACCCCTTCAGCTCGGCGCCTGCGCCGCCGCCGGCCTGCTGAGGCCGGGCAATGCGCGGGCTCCAGATCGTGGCCCCCATCAGCAGCAGCAGCATGACGCCCATGATGCGGTAGGTACCCGGCCAGCCCAGCCAGGTATCGGCCAGGATGAAGCTGCCACCGCCCGAGACCAGCATGGCCAGCCGGTAGCCCAGCACCGAGACAGCGGCGCCAGCGCCCCGCTCCTCGGGTGAGAGCAGGTCGGCCCGATAGGCATCGAAGACCACGTCCTGCGAGGCCGACAGCCACGCCACCACCACCGACAGCACGGCGATCAGATGGATATGGTGAGCCGGATCAAGCTGGGCCAATCCGAGGCAGGCCAGCGCCATGGCCAGCTGAAAGACGAGGATCCAGCCCCGACGCCGGCCCAGCAGCCGGGGCTCGAAACGATCGAGCAGCGGCGCCCAGACAAACTTGAAGGTATAGGGCAGCCCCACCAGCGCGAAGTAGCCGATGGTGTGCAGGTCAATGCCATTGACCGTGAGCCACGCCTGCAGCGCCCCCGCCGTGAGTGCCAGCGGCAGCCCACTGGAAAAGCCCAGCAGCAGCATCGCGGCAATGCGCCGCGACGCGAAGACTTGCCCATAGGTCTGCCACAACCCGGGCGCGGGCTTGGGGGAATCGCTCATCCACCGAGTGTAGCAGCGCGTGGGCGGGGCTTCATGGCGGTGGCTATTCGCCCCCGGCCAGCGCTGACAGCCGGGCAGCGACAGGGCATGGGCGAACACAGGATGCGGGAAATATGCGACAGCCCATCCCCTGACGCTCACAGAGCGACTGGGCACGTGGATCCGCCTGAAAAAGTCTGGTCAAGTCCCCGCAGCCCGGTCGCAGCCTCTTCCACAGGGCCCGACGGAACGCCCGCGATCAAAGTCGCCACTGTATCCCGGCCACCACGGGCAGCGCACGCACTGCTGCTCAGGATGCCGGGGCCGGACACACGGCCACCCCATGAAGCCCCCTCTGCCTTGTGCCCCACGGAACCGTGAAGGGTGTAATCTTCAGTGTTCTGCCGCCCCCTCAACCCTATACAGATTTCATGACCAAGAAGCTATCTGCTGCCGAATCCGCCCTGCGCGATGCCGCGCGGGAATACCATGCCCAGCCGTCGCCGGGCAAGATCACCGTCCGTCCCACCAAGCCGCTGTCCAACCAGCGTGACCTGTCGCTGGCCTATTCGCCGGGCGTGGCCTATCCGTGCCTGGACATCCAGGCCGATCCCTCCAAGGCCGCCGAATACACCTCGCGCGGCAACTTGGTGGGCGTGATCACCAACGGCACTGCCGTGCTGGGCCTGGGCGACATCGGCCCGCTGGCCGGCAAGCCGGTGATGGAAGGCAAGGGCTGCCTGTTCAAGAAGTTTGCCGGCATCGACGTGTTCGACATCGAGCTGGCCGAGCGTGACCCCGACAAGCTGGTCGAGATCATCAGCGCACTGGAACCCACCCTGGGCGGCATCAACCTGGAAGACATCAAGGCCCCCGAGTGCTTCTACATCGAGCGCCAGCTGCGCGAGAAGATGAAGATCCCCGTCTTCCACGACGACCAGCACGGCACCGCCATCATTTCAGGCTCGGCGCTGGTCAACGGCCTGGAACTGGTGGGCAAGCCCATCGGCGAAGTGAAGGTAGCCGTCTCGGGCGCAGGCGCTGCGGCCCTGGCCTGCCTGGACATCTTCGTGGCCCTGGGCGTGAACCCGAAGAACATCTACGTGGCCGACTCCAAGGGCGTCATCTACAAGGGCCGCCCGGGCGGCTTCGATGAGTCCAAGGCCCGCTACGCGCAGGACACCGATGCCCGCACGCTGGCCGACATCGTGAAGGACGCCGACGTGTTCCTGGGCTGCTCGGCCCCCGGCGTGCTGACCGGCGACATGGTCAAGACCATGGCCCGCCAGCCGGTGATCCTGGCCTTGGCCAACCCCGAGCCCGAGATCCGCCCCGAAGATGCCCGTGCCGCCCGCGCCGACTGCATCATCGCCACCGGCCGTTCGGACTACCCGAACCAGGTCAACAACGTGCTGTGCTTCCCGTACATCTTCCGGGGTGCGCTGGACTGCGGCGCATCGCGCATCACCGAAGAAATGAAACTGGCCTGCGTGCGCGAGATCGCCGCCCTGGCCAAGGCCGAAGCCAGCGACGAAGTGGCCAGCGCCTACACCGGCAAGGACCTGAACTTCGGTCCCGACTACATCATCCCCACCCCCTTCGATCCGCGCCTGATCCTGCGCATCGCCCCGGCCGTGGCGGAAGCCGCTGCAGCCTCCGGCGTGGCGGCCCGTCCCATCGAGGACATGGATGCCTACCGGCAGTCGCTCTACCGCTTCATCTACTCCACCGGCCTGCTGATGCGCCCGGTCGTGGCCGCTGCCAAGGCCGCCGCGCCGGAATTCAAGCGCGTGGCCTATGCCGAGGGTGAAGACGAGCGCGTGCTGCGCTGCGCCCAGACCGCCATCGACGAAGGCCTGGCCCGCCCCCTGCTGATCGGTCGCCCCTCGGTGATCGAGGCCCGCATCAAGAAGGCCGGCCTGCGGATGAAGGTCGGCAAGGACATCGAGATCATCAACCCCGACGACGACCCGCGCTTCCGCACCTACTGGGAAGAATACTGGCGTCTGATGGGACGGGAAGGCGTCTCTCAGGAAGCCGCCAAGGCTGCCGTGCGTCGCTCCACCACACTGATTGCCGCCCTGATGGTGCGCATGGGCGATGCCGACACCCTGCTGTGCGGCACGCTCGGCCGCTTCGACGTGCACCTGGGCAACATCCGCGACGTGATCGGTGCACGCCCCGGCACCCCGCTGGCCACCGTCAACGCCATTGCCATGGGCAACCGCACCCTGTTCATCACCGACACCTACGTCAACGATGACCCCGATGCCGAGACGCTGGCCAAGATCGCCGTCATGGCGGCCGAGGAAGTCAACAACTTCGGCATCCCGCCCAAGGTGGCCTTCGTGTCGCACTCGCAGTTCGGCAGCTCGCGCCGCCCGTCGGCCATCAAGATGCGCCAGGCGCGCGACATCTTCCGCAGCGTGGCCCCGCACGTCAACTGCGACGGCGAGATGCACGGCGACGCCGCCCTGCTGCCGGAACTGCGTGACCGGCTGGTGCCCGACAGCACGCTGGATGGCGACGCCAACCTGCTGGTGTGCCCGAACCTGGACTCGGCCAACATCCTGTTCAACGTGCTCAAGACCACGGATGGACACGGCATCACCATCGGCCCGATCCTGCTGGGCAGCGCCTTCCCCGCGCACGTCATGACGCCTTCGGCCACCGTGCGCCGGCTGGTGAACATGACCGCCCTGGCCGTGGCCGAAGTGGCTGCCGGCAAGAAGCACAAGGCTGGCGGCGTGGCTTGATGGCCCCGCAATCCTGCCTGACGGGCTGACGCCCCAAGGCAGGACCGCTCATTGCCCCGCGGCAGTACAGCCTGCCGATGATCGCCCGATGGGTTTGCGCCTGTCGGGCGATTTGTTTTTTAGGCGATCGATCATGGCATCCGCCCATTGACCCATCGGAAAAGAACAAGTCATTGCTCCCGGGCTCACCGAATCCGATCTGGTACAGATTCCTGCCTGCCATATCCAGTAAAACCTTGACAAAGAAAAGTAGAAATAAGTATCAAATCTGAGACAATGTTCATCTTGTTGCGAGAACACAGGGAGGACTCAGCATGAAGCAGGCTCTATTCGGAGGCCTGACGTTCACCAGCGAGAAGCTCTTCCACCTGTCTTGACCAACGCATCTTTCAGACGCCTCCTGATTGCACACCATGCCCATCCCCGCAATCCTTATTGTCGACCTGGAAATCAACCCCGCATCCTCAGGAAAGGACTTTCCGATATTCAAGCTCGGTGCATATCGGCCCGACATGGATTCAGGGTATGAAAAGTCCTTCCGTAGCGAACAGGGCTTCCTGAAAGCACTACACGAAATGGAGCACCTGGCAGACGGCGCCAAATGGTTGATGGGTCACAATATTATCGAACACGACCTGGTCTATCTGAAAAAACATCATTAAACGCCCTTTTTATATTATCCAA